>JBFEXY010000068.1:0-9499 GCA_041562415.1 Woeseiaceae bacterium | reverse complement strand
GTGATCGTCGCCCGGCGGCCGGGCTCCTGGTATTCGAACCCGACGCAGATATCTGCCTGCGCGGCGATGCCCGGCGCCCGCTCGGGCCATTCGACGATACGGAAGCCCTCGTCGAGTTCGGTCCAACCCAGGTAGCGCAGCTCGTCTTCACTCGACACTCTATATAAATCAACGTGATAGACCATGCCGCCAGGCAAATCATAGGGCTCCACCAGGGTGTAGGTGGGGCTCGGCACCGCGCCCGAATGGCCGAGCGATCGGATCAGCGCGCGAGCAAACGTGGACTTACCGGCGCCCAGGTCGCCCTGCAGCAGCAACGTAAGACCCGCCGTACGTGGCGGCATTGCGGCAGCGAGCTGCGTCGCGAGCGCTTCGGTGGCGTCTTCATCCGCGAGAAACACGCTCATGGGTTGATGACGGTCCTGAGTTCGGCGATCAGGTCCGAGGCGATGGTGCCCCGCTCACCGGATCGAGCCGCGCGATCCCCGGCGCGCGCATGCGCCTCGACGCCGACGACAGCCGACGCTTCCTTACCGAGCCCCTGTGCCAGGAGAGCGGCAATGATACCGGTCAGGACATCGCCCATCCCGGGACTCGCCATGCCCGGGTTCCCTGACGTACACAGCCATGGAACCTTCTTTTTCGACGTTACCAGCGTATTTGCCCCCTTCAGCACCGCAACCCCGCCGTATTGTTCCTGCAATGCCTGCAACGCCCCCCGCCGGTCGCTCTGTACGGCCGATGTCCTCTCGCCAAGCAGCCGGGCCGCCTCGCCAGGATGCGGCGTAATGACACGCCGGTCATTCTTCGCTGGTGTTTCCGCGAGCAGGTTCAGCGCATCGGCGTCCCAGACGCACGGCAATTCGAGCTCGCTGACGACCGTATAAAGCTGCCGCGCCCATTCAGAAGTTCCAAGACCGGGGCCGAACGCGACGGCGGTCGCCCTGTCCAGCAGCGGTCCCAGGGAATCCGCATCAGCGATACCGTGGCTCATGAGTTCCGGTCTCGAGCCGACGATGACTGTTGCGTGCGATGGGTGCGTGGCAACGCTTACAAGGCCCGCGCCCGTGCGGAGTGCTGCCTCGCCAGCCAGCCTGACCGCGCCCGGCATGCCTTCGCCGCCGCCGATGATCAGCACGTGTCCGAAATCACCTTTATGAGCATTGCGTGCCCGCCGCTTGAGGCAGCGGCGCAATACGCGGCTCGATATTCGCCGACTCATTGCCGAGTCGTGCGGGCGGCAGTGCTCCGGTACTTCAAGCCCGTCGAACACGACCGTGCCGCTGAGTTCCGCGCCTTCACCGGCGAAGAGTCCAGCCTTGAGGCCGACGAAAGTCACCGTGAGATCCGCCTCGACCGCCGTGCCCATCACCTGCCCGGTATCGCCATGTACACCCGTAGGGATATCGAGCGCCATCACGTGGCCTTGATGTGCGTTTATTGCCGACACGGCTTTAGCGAATTCGCCGCTGACATCGCGCTCGAGTCCGCTGCCCAGGAGAGCATCCACGATCAGACCGGCCTCTGGATCCAGTTCACCCTCCCAGGGCATGACGACGCCGCCTTCCGCAGCGAAATCGCCATAGGCGGTTGCCGCGTCACCGGTCAGCGAGTCCGGGTCCGAGAGCGCCAGCGCGGACACGACGATCCCATCCTGCGCGGCGAGCCTCGCGACCACGTAGCCGTCGCCGGCATTGTTGCCTGCGCCGCAGACAACCTGCCAGCGCGTATCGTCCGGAAACCGCTCGCGGGCAGCACGAACCGCAGCGGCCCCGGCTCGCGTCATCAGCGTATAGCCAGGGATGCCCTCGTCCTCGATCGCTGCCCGATCGATCTCGCGCACCGCTGCAACGGAATATATTTCGATGGGTAAAGGTTGCATCGGCATGATTATACTGACAGCAATGAATGAAAGCCGGCAAAGAATCGACGATCCCGAGAGGCTGAAGGCCGACATTCGCGAATGGGGTCTCGATCTCGGATTCCAGCAAATCGGCGTCAGCGACATCGACCTCGAGCGCGCCGAATCGCGTCTACAGCAGTGGTTGAATGCCGGCTTCCACGGCAGTATGAATTACATGTCCCGCCACGGGACCAGGCGCAGCCGCCCGCAAGAACTCGTCCCCGGCACGCTTCGCATCATCTCGGCACGCATGGATTACCTCCCGGAATCTCAGGCCGATGCAATCTCGCTGCTCGATGACACCAGGCATGCCTACGTATCGCGATATGCACTCGGCCGCGACTACCACAAGGTCCTGCGCAGCCGCCTGCGCGCGCTGGCCCGCCGTATCGAGGAGAATGTCGGCAAATTCGGCTACCGGGTATTTGTCGATAGCGCCCCGGTTCTCGAAAAAGCGATCGCGGAGAAGGCCGGCCTGGGATGGATAGGGAAACATACCAACCTGATCAACCGTGATGCCGGTTCGTGGTTCTTCCTGGGCGAACTCTACACCGACCTGCCATTGCCCGTTGATACCGCCGAGGACTCTCACTGTGGCACCTGCCGGGCATGCATAGATGTCTGTCCCACGAACGCCATCGTTGCGCCCTACACGCTCGATGCCCGACGCTGTATTTCCTACCTGACCATCGAGTTGAAAGGGCCTATCCCGACAGAATTTCGAACGGCGATAGGAAACCGCATATACGGCTGCGACGACTGTCAGCTATTCTGCCCATGGAACAAGTTCGCGCAGTTGAGTGACGAATCCGACTTTGCCCCGCGGCACGAACTCGATGCCGTCGATCTCTTGGATTTGTTCGCGTGGGACGAAGCTACGTGGCTCGCGAAGACTGAGGGCAGCGCCATCCGGCGCATCGGCCACGAGAGATGGCTGCGCAACATCGCGGTAGCGCTCGGAAATGCCGAGACGACGCCGGAAGTTATTGCCGCACTCAATAAAAGGCGTGATGCAGACTCGGAACTCGTGGCTGAACACGTCGCATGGGCACTGGGTCAGCATGACAAACGGAAGCAATAACGAGGGGGATGCCATGTTCGAAGCGCCTGCGTCAGCGTATCTGGTACCGTTTGACGGTTCGTTCCGTGTCAGCGAGGCGAGTACATCGGCCTTGACGGAGCGCCATCCGCACAAGGGAAAACATCGCAAACGCGCAACCGATTCACTGAAACAACTGCAGCGCGTGCTTGCGGCGGGTGACCGCCACGCAGTGCTGCTGGTATTCCAGGCAATGGATGCCGCCGGGAAGGACAGCACGATAAGAGCCGTTATGCAGGGCGTCGATCCATCCGGCTGCCAGGTATTCAGTTTCAAGAAACCGTCGAGCCAGGAACTCGACCACGATTTTCTCTGGCGAACGTCGAATCGCCTGCCGGAACGTGGGCGCATTGGTATTTTCAATCGCAGTCATTACGAGGAGGTACTCGTCGTCAGGGTGCATCCGCAGATTCTCGCCTCGCAGAAGATACCGGGCGAGCTGAACCTCGAGACTATCTGGAATGACCGGCTGCGATCCATCCGGGAACATGAAGAACATCTTGCGCGCAACGGCACAGTGATCATCAAGTTCTGGCTCAATGTTTCGCGCGAGGAGCAGAAGCGGCGCTTCCTGGCGCGACTAGATAACCCGAGCAAGAACTGGAAATTCGAGCCCCGTGACGTAATCGAACGGCAGCACTGGGACGACTACATGCATGCCTACGAAGAAGCGCTCAATGCGACGTCGCGGCCATGGGCTCCCTGGTATGCAATTCCCGCCGACGACAAGGCATATATGCAGGCACGGGTCGCGGAAACCATCATCAATGCGCTGGAGAGCATTGGCTTGCGTTACCCAGAACCCACGGAGGACGATCGGGTCGCTTTCGCCGCCGCTCGAAAGGAGCTGGAAAACGATCATTAGCTGCGCCTCGACGACATTGGCTTAGCATAATGTGGTCCAGTCGGCGTTTTTCGCAGCCGAAATCCGCGAGAATTTCCGGGATGGAGCAAGCGCTAGCCATAAACTCGGATTACAAACGCTCATTGCTGCAGGCACTCGAACTGTTCCGCGGCGTGCGCCCGGAGGACGTCCAGGGCCTTCTGCAACGGTGCGACCGCCGCGACCTGGCGGCGGGCGAGCTATTGTTGTCACCGGGCGCGAAAAACGAGTACGTCTTCATCGTGCTCTCGGGCAGCCTGAACGTGCATTTGGGCTCGCCGGGCGGGCCGGTTGTTGCCTCGATGGAGACCGGCGCCTGCGTCGGTGAGATGTCGATCATCGAGGATCGGGACCCGTCTGCGTACGTCATCAGCTCGGAAGACACTCACCTGCTGGTCATCCACCAGTCCGTGCTCTGGGAGATGGTGGATGCCTCACATGAGTTTTCGAAGAACCTACTCGTCGTATTGTCAGAGCGAGTTCGCAGCCATAACAGGGTAATTGCCGAGAGCTACGGGGAGCTGCGCAAATTTGAACGGCACGCCACGACGGATGCCCTGACGGGGCTGGGCAATCGCCACTCGATGGAGGAGTCGTTTCCGCGCGAGATCGCGCGGTGCGTAAAGAACGAGGAACCCGTATCGTTGATCATGATAGACGTGGACGACTTCAAAGACTTCAACGATCGTTTCGGTCACATCGCCGGGGACCGTGCACTCTCGGCCGTATCACGCATCCTGCTCAAGCATTTCCGGCCTCGCGATGTGCTCGTGCGATACGGAGGTGACGAGTTTGCCGTGCTGCTGCCGCAGGTGGGCGTTGAATCTGCAGTGGAGATCGCCGACCGCGTTCGCCGCTCCGTGAGTGGCGACACAGAAGACAGCAGTGATTCGCTCATCCAGGTTCCCGTCCGTATTTCCATGGGGGTCGCTGAACTGCCGCCTCACGGCAACCTGGATAACCTGATCAGGGCAGCCGACGCCGCCCTCTATCGCGCCAAGCACGCCGGCCGCGACAGGGTCTCCAGCTAGATTGTTACGATAATGTTATCGATGAGTCGCGCTTTGCCGAGTTGCGCGGCTGCCAACACGACGATCTCGTCGCAGTCCCTGTCGGGTGGTTCGAGATTCTCGGCACGCCGTATCGCAACGTAGTCGGGCACAAACCCTGCTGCCTCGAGCTTCGCCCGCGCAGCAATCTCGAGTTCTTCGAAGTTGCGCTTGCCACTCTGAACTTCCGTGCCGATCGCTTCCAGCGACGCATGTAGCTGTGGCGCAACGGCCCGCTCCGCATCGCTCAGGTACTGGTTGCGCGAACTCATGGCGAGACCGTCCGGTTCGCGCACGGTAGGCGCCGTGATGATCCTGATCGGCAAGCTGAGGTCCGCCGTCATATGCCGGATGACCAACTGTTGCTGATAGTCTTTTTGCCCGAACACGGCGACGTCCGGCTGAACGAGCGCGAACAGGCGTGCCACAACCGTCGTTACGCCGTCGAAATGGCCCGGCCGAGACGCGCCGCAGAAATTCCGGGTCAGCCCGGGAACGGACACTACAGTGGCTTTGTCGATGCCGAAGGGATACACGGTATCGACGTCCGGCGTAAAGAGAACATCCGCGTCGAGATTCTTCAGCCGCTGAGTATCTCGCTTCAGTGTGCGTGGATAATCTGCAAAGTCCTCGCCTTCGCCGAATTGCGTTGGATTGACGAATACTGTTACGACGACGCGTTCCGCGTGCTGGCTGGCGAGTTCGACGAGGCTCAGGTGACCTTCGTGAAGGTTGCCCATTGTCGGCACAAGGGCGACGTGATCCCCATGGTGGCGCCAGCTCTCGTGCAGCTCGCGCAATTCGTCCCGCGTGCTGACTACTTGCATCGACGCCGCCTCGCCATCAGGAAAAACAGTGCTCGGGAGCCGGGTAGCTGTGGTCCTTAACGGCCGCAACGTACGCGCGAATGGCCTCGAGCGGCGACGTATGCCCGGCCTGGAAATTCTTGACGAAACGTGGCGTCTTGCCTTGCGTGATGTCGAGGATGTCGTACAGGACCAGGATCTGGCCGTCGACATGGGGGCCGGCCCCGATACCGATCACGGGTACATCGAGCGCGTCCCGGATCGACTGCCCCAGTTCGCTGGGCACACATTCGAGCAGCACGATATCTGCGCCTGCGTCCTGGAGTTTCTGCGCCGCACGCTGCATGTCCTTCGCCTTGTCCGCCTCCCTGCCCTGCACGCGAAACCCGCCGATCTTGTGCACTGATTGAGGCTTGAGCCCGAGATGCGCACAAACCGGAATGTCGTGGCGCGCGAGATGCTCGACGATCTGGATCTGGCCCTCACCACCTTCCAGCTTGATCATCATTGCGCCTCCTTCCTGCATCATGCGCACCGAGTTTTCGAGCGCCTGATCGGGATTCGCATAGCTCATGAACGGCATGTCAGCAACGAGAAATGCCCGTCGCAGCCCACGCGCAACGGCACGGGTGTGATACACGACATTATCGACTGTCACCGGCACCGTCGTATCGTGGCCCTGGATCACCATGCCCAGTGAGTCCCCCACGAGCACGAGATCGACGCCTGCAGCATCGACGAGCACTGCGAAACTCGCATCGTAGGCCGTCAGGCACGCAATGGGTTCGCCCTCTTCCTTCATCGCACGCAGCGTCGAGACGTTGACCGGCGGTTCCAACATGCCCCTTTGCTCAAGCTGGGTATACATCAGCGAATCTCCACGAAAAGCCCGGAACGGACGTGGTCAGGCAAGTGCGGCCGCAGTCGGGTTGAAAAAGTGTCGTCCACCTGTCGTCCTCTCGATCTGGCGAAAGAGCTGCTCGTAGTCAGCGTCATTGTTTACAGGGTCGATCTGCGACGCATTCACTATCAAGAGCGGACCGTCGTTATACGCGTGAAAAAAGCGCGCGTAAACATCCGCCAGCTGCTCGAGATAGGAACGATCGATCATCCTTTCAAAACCGATGCCGCGGCGTGCGATGCGCTCGAAAAGCACGTCGACGGATGCCTGCAGATAGATGACGAGATCGGGCACTGGCGCCTCGACCGCCAGCTTGTCGGCAATTTGCTCGTAAAGTGCGAATTCGTCCGCGTCGAGGTTGAGCTCGGCGAACAAGCGATCCTTTGCGAACAAATAATCGCAAATGCGCACAGTAGCGAACATATCCGACTGACGAAGTTGCTCCAACTGTCGCGCCCTGGAGAACAGGAAGAACATCTGGGTGGGCAAGGCGGCGGACTTGCCCTCCCTGTAGAAGCGCTCCAGAAAGGGATTCTGAAAGGCCTCTTCCAGTATCAGTTCGCCGGATAGACTCTTCGCCAGGCGCTTCGCCAGTGCAGTCTTGCCCGCACCGATCGGCCCCTCGACGACGATATATCGGGGGCTGCCGGTACCTTGGGTGGAACTGCGGGTCGACACAATGGCATTCCTGCTCAGGCAATTCTCGAAATACGCGGCTCGCTGTCATTGACCGGCAGGTCGCGTACGCGGCCGAGCCCCGGTATATCGAAGTCGGGCGCAATTTCGCGTAACGGCAACAATACAAAATTTCGCGCAGCGATGCCCGGATGCGGAACGGTCAGCCCGGGCTCGTCTATCGAGAGGCGACCAAAGGCCAGTAGATCGAGGTCCAGCACACGGGGACCCCAATGGATGTCGCCCCGCTCACGGCCCCGGGCCCGCTCGATCGCCTGTAGCTGTTCGAGCAGTGCACGGGCATCCAGGTGCGTTCTCAGCAACGCCGCGGCATTGACGAAATCAGGCTGCTCGATTCCACCCAGTGGTGCCGATCGGTACAGGGACGATGTGGTTATCACACTCGTCCGATCAATAGCCTCGAGCATGCCGAACGCAATCTCGACCTGGTTCGCGGGGCCGTCGAGGTTGCTGCCGAGGCCAATGAGAGCCTCCGCTGCGTCCTTGCTCACGACGATTGTCCCGCCTTCGACCGGCGCCTCCGGCGGCCGCTGCGCCGCCTGGCGCGGGGCTTGCGATCGATCTGGAAGGACTCGGCTCGATCATCCGGCGACTGTTTCTGAACATCGGTCCAGAATCGTGCAAGTTCTTGGTCGAACTGGCCGACTTCGGCCAGCAGCATCATAAAATCATAGGCGGCGCGGAAGCGCCGGTGATCCAGCAGGTTCATTGCCCGCTTGCCGCGCGTCGCGGTAAATCGCGGCTGCAACGCGATCATTTCACGCATCGGCACCGTAAATCTGCGCGGAATCGACACCCGTCTTTGCTGCTGACCGGCCAGTTCATACGATGCGAGGCTAAGCGCCTGGGACTCGGACATCTTTTCTTCCGAACGCCGTATGGCAGCGAGCCGCCTGGCAGGCGCCCAGAAGAACACGCCGAGCAGAAACATCGGCGTCACCGACTGGCCCGTCGCGACCCGTTTATCCGTGTTCCTTAGCGCCGCACGCACGAAATCCGCGAATGCCTCGTCCTTGTTGAATTCCTGCTCTACGGCCGGGAACAGCTGCGCAAACAGCCCGTATTCGCACAGCATGTCAAACGTGCGCTCGGCATGACCAGCCTGAAACAGTTTGAGAAACTCGTCAAAGAGTCGTGCAGACGGAACGTTGGCAAGCAACTCCACGTTGTTGCGTATGGCCTTGCTGACAGACTCGTCGACCGTGAATTCGAGTTTTGCGGCGAACCTGACGGCGCGAAGCATCCGCACCGGATCTTCGCGGAGTCGCTGGTCGGCGTCGCCTATCAGGACGATATGCTTCTGCTTTATGTCGTCGACGCCGCCGACAAAGTCCCAGATGCTGTGGTCGGCGATGTTGTAGTACAGCGCATTGCACGTGAAGTCACGTCGCCATACATCTTCTTCGATGCCGCCGTAAACGTTGTCACGAATGATTCGGCCTTCGTCATCGTGCGCATGGTCATCATCCGCATGGTTAGCGGCAGCACGAAAGGTGGCGACCTCGATAATCTCCCGGCCGAAACGCACGTGTGCCAGCCGGAAGCGCCGCCCGATGAGGCGGCAGTTCGAAAACAACGCGCGCACCTCGTCCGGAGTTGCATCCGTGGCGACATCAAAGTCCTTGGGGTGCAGCCCCACTAGTGCATCACGTACGCAACCGCCAACCAGGAACGCCTGATAACCGGATTTATGCAGTCGGTACAGTACCTTGAGCGCACTCTTTGAGACTTCGTCCCGGGAGACGCCGTGGGCTGAGCGGGGGATGATTTTGGGACCTTTCGACGCAGGTTTCCCGCTGTTCTTCAAATGATTTCCGCTTGAGGATTCAATATGCGGCCGTATAATAGCAGCCCCTGCCCCGCCGGGCAGTCAAAAAATCGGAATCTCCGCTCCCTTCGTCTAGCGGTTTAGGACGCCGCCCTCTCACGGCGGTAACAGGGGTTCGAATCCCCTAGGGAGTGCCAAACAAATAAACGGGGCCCATCGGGCCTCGTTTTTTGTTTGGCTTTCCTATGGAGGATGCGGACAACTGGTTCGACAAAACGCGCCAGCGTTTTGGACGCCGAAGGCGCCTCGCAGGTGTGAGCGCCTCAGGCGCGAATCAATCAGGTCCTGGGGATACTGACGGAGTTTGCAACGATCTCGTAGACCTTGCCCGCCT
>JBFEXY010000067.1:0-9536 GCA_041562415.1 Woeseiaceae bacterium | reverse complement strand
CGGGCCGCGTTGGTTATATTGGGGTGTCCTACCAGCAGCAGTAAAATATGGCTCAAACTGCAACAAAGAACGGCCCCGTCAAGGGGCCGTTCGCTTTTCGGGTACACTGAATTCGCGCTCCGCATGGCCGAGGACCCATCTGTATGAGACGTGTACTTTTCGCAATGATGTTGCTTTTCCCCGCGTTGTCGCAGGCGCAGGAAGCGACTGCCGAGATCACCGCCTTCGGCGGCTACCGCTTCGGCGGCACCTTCGAGGAAGAAGAGTCCGAAGCCAGGTACGAACTGAAGGACTCGCCGAGCTTCGGGCTGATCCTCAATCTCCGCCACCAGGACCCTACGCAGTGGGAGATTTTTTACTCACAGCAGCAGACCGAGGCCGAGTACTCGGGTGCGACGCCGAACGACCCAGAGGTGGACGTCGAGCTGCACGTGCTGCAGTTGGGCGGCACCTACCAGTGGGACGGGGAGGTAGCACGCCCGTATCTCGCGGCCACGCTGGGAGGCACGCACGTCAGGACCCGCTCCGCAGAGTCGCGGAGCGATACTTTCTTCTCGGGCTCGATCGGCGTCGGCATGAAATTCCTGCCCACATCACGCGTCGGTATTCGCGTCGAGGCGCGCGCTTACGGAACGCTGGTGAGCAGCAGTACGGACCTGTTCTGCAGCACCGGCCCGGACCAGAACATCTGCGCCATCCGGCTGGAGGGCAAGATGCTGAGCCAGTTCGAGACGTTCGCGGGAATTACGGTTCGGTTCTAGATTGCGGGATCGCGCGCCGAGGCGCGCTCTACAGGCAGGCTACGGAGCATCCGTAGGAGCGGGCCTGGGCCCGCGATCGATCGCGGTTCGAGAACCGCTCCTACAGTCGACAAACGCCCCGGTCCGCCCTGACCCGGCCGAACGACGCTGCGACCGAGCCTGGCTGGCGGGGCGCGAGGATGGCCTTTACGAGGAAGTAAAGCGCAGCGTAGCGAGCCATGAGGGAGGCAAATGCTCCGGCTGCCCGCCAGGACAAATCATTCTTCGGTCTTGGCGCCCATCTTGTAGCGGAAGCCGATGCCGACGATGACCTGCTCGTCGTCATACGGGGTCGCGCCGAGCGACAACACAAGCGGCAGTGCATCCGGCGTCACGCCTTCGAGTGCCCAGTCCTCGGTTTCGAAGGCCTGGTACAGCGCATACAGGTTCCACTCGATGCGCTCCGACTGCCTGAACCCGAGGCGGACCCTGAGGTAATCGAGGTTCGTTTCGAGATCCGGGAACTGCGCCGGCCCATCGACCACCGAATCCAGGTTGATCGACGACGTCCCTTCGGAGCGCATGTAGTCGAGCTGCAGGTCGAAGCGCTCGCCGAGCTCGCTGAAATTGATGCCCGTCCCGATCGTCGTGAACTCGTCCTCGTTGTCGGCGCGCCAGTCGGGCGCGGCGAAAGACTCGCTGCCGAACTGGGTTGACTCGAGTGTGTCGTAGCCGGTGTTGAAATACACCGAGGTGCTTTCGGTAATCGACCAGCCGAAATCCAGCGCGACGCTGAGTTCGTCGGCGTCGGTCAGGCCGAGCTCGGACTTCGTGTACTCATCGTCGGCGAACAGGCCGGTCAGTGAAATCGAGATCGGCGTGGCCGCCGGCGACCAGCTCACTGTAGCCTCGCCGAATTCCCTGTAGCGGTAGGCGAGGTGGTACTTGCGCATCAACGGATTCTGGCCCGTGGCAATCGCAAACGCTTCGTCGTAGTTGTCTACATCGCGCTTCGAGGCGCCGCCGCGCACGTCAATGTCGAAACCGGCCCCGGGACGAATACGCAGCCGGCCCCAGCCGGTGTCTTCAGACTGCGAGGCAACTTCCTGGAAGTCGCGGTCGATGTCCTTGCGGTCGTAACCTGCGGATACGCGCAGGATGTCGAACAGGTCGTAGTCGCCGCTGAGGCTGAGATAAGACCGTTCGAAGCTGTACGGGATGTTGAGTTCCTGGTCGGCGGTCGGGAACGTATCGACGATGACCCGGTTCCAGGTGTCCTGTGCAGTCTTGTTGTCGCGCTTGTCGTAGCGGTAGCTGAAATTGATGCGGCCCTTGCGGAAGATCCTCGACGTGATGCCCGCGGCGATGTTGGTCGTATCGACCTCCGCGTCCAGGGTTGCCCGCGGCAGCGGTTCGGCGGGGAGCACTGTGTTGCTGCTGTACGGCAGGAGTTCCGTGTCCTGCGTGATCCGACCCATGGAAGCAGACAGGCTCATGACCGTGCGCAGTTCGGGGAACGAGTAGCCGCCCGCCAGCGTCAACTGCTGGAAGCGGCTTTCGGGCGCCTGGGCCTGGGCCAGGGTGTCCGCGCCGGCCGCGCCGGAGAACGGTTGCTCCCAGAACAACGCGGTGTTGTCGTTCTGGAAGTCCGACAGGTACCAGCTCAATGCCACGAAGCTGTTGTCGGCACCGTAGCGCACGGCGAAGTCCACTTCGTCGGTGACGTACTCGAACGGCATCGGCAGCAGACTCGAATTCGAGAACACCGAGCCGCCCTGGATCTTCGTGCCGTCGTTCTCCTGCCGCCGGTAATCCAGGGAAAAGCTCCACCGGCTGCCTGCAAGATAGCGGCCGCCGATTTCATAGATGCTGCGATCGCTCTCGATGTTGCGGCTCACGAGGCTCGAGTCGAGTTCCGTGAAACCATCGGTCGTCGGCGCACGCACCCAGCCCTGCGGCAGCAACAGGCTGTTGCCGGATTCCGCGAAGATCGTCGACGTCGTGTTGAACTGCCGGTACGGCAGCTGGCGAAAGCCGATGTTGTAGTCGAATTTGCCCGCGTGACTGCCTTCGAGTTCCGCGACGCGGGAGTCGAGGCCTAGATCCTCGACGGTCCAGTTCATGCGGTAGGCGCCGCTGGCATACGAGCCTTCGCCGTCGAGGTTGCCGTAAGCGCCTTCTTCGTCGTAACCCGTCGCGTTGCCGAAATAGGCCGAGTCGTCGCTCACACTGCTGGCGCCGACCTCATAGTCTCCCTCGTGGCCTTGCTGGAACGGGCAGTACTCGCAGGCCCAGTCACTGGTGTCGACTTCCTGCGCTCCGACAGCCGGCGCGAGCGCAATTGCGCCGAGAGCGAGTAACAGCTTCGATTGCGTGTTGTTCATCGTCGTCACCGCATCAATTTGGAGCCGGAGGGATGGTTCGATCCGTGCACCTGGGAATGGCAGTTCAGGCAGCTCTGTCCGAGCAGGAACCGAGACGGTGTGCCGGTTACGAGTTCGTCAGGCCCATAAGGAACACTCGGGTGGCCGAACTGGGAGTGACAGCTCTGGCACAGGAGCGGCGCGCGCTTCGTGAGCATGCCGGGGTGGTTCGAGCCGTGCGGCGAGTGGCAGAGCGTGCAGTCTTCGCTGACCGGCGCGTGTTCCCACAAATACGGCCCACGCTGTTCGGCGTGGCACTGCTGGCAGGTGTCGTTGACCGTCTGCCGTACCAGGCTGGTTGCCACCTGGTCGCCGTGCGGGCTGTGGCAGCCGGTGCAGTCCATCTTGTCCTGGGAGAAAGGATGGGCGAACGCCTTCATCGTCTCGGTGCGCTGCGCCTGGTGGCAGTCGAAGCAGACTTCCGGCTGAGTCGCGGTCTGCAGCACCGGGTCGCGAGCGATATGCATCTGGTGGCAGTCCACGCAGGCCACCTCGTCGACCGGGTGTTCACCAGCGTGCCAGCCGAAGCCGACGCCGCTGTTGTGACAACCGAGGCACTGGCCGTTCTGCTCCTCGACCGTGGTCGTACTGCCGAAGTGGAAGAACGGTATCGCGGGCCTTTCCTGGCCGCGGCGCACACGGCCAGCGTGATCGCCGCCGGGTCCGTGGCAGGCCTCGCACTGCAGCTGGCCGTGGCCGAAGGGACTGCGCGCGTCCGACGGCACGGCGTGCTTGGTGCGGAAGATAGCGAGCATCCCCTCGTCTTCATGACACGACAGGCAGGTATCGGCGCCTTCGCGGCTGTAGTCAGGCCGTTCCTGGCCGTCAGCAGTGCCGACGGCCAGGCTGGCCAGCAGGGTCCCTGCAATAACTAGTGTGAGCAGCCTCATGGCAGCATCCTTTCCCTGCGGATCAATTGAACTGGAAGTCGGCTACGCCATGAACCTCCTTCACGTCGGCCGATCGGCCCGGGCCGTGGCATAGCGCGCAGGATTCCACGTCCGCCGGATTCAGTGAGCCGTCCGGGTTCTTCGTCGCCGCAAAGTTGCCACCGTTTTGCTCCATGTGCGTCTTCGCGAGATCCGAGACATGGCAGCTCGAGCACACCGACGCATTTGGCGAGATCACAACGTCGTCGGTCGGCGAAGCCAAATCGGTGCCCACATCGACTGTCGTGCCCTGAATCGAGCCGGCCTCGACAGGGTGGTATGGGAACGGATTTTCCTCAGTCACCTTATGGCAGCCTTCGCAGTTGTTCAGGTGGCCCGGATAGGTCACATCGAAGACATGCGCGGAGTTTCCAAAACCGCAGACTCCGAAGGGAACTTTTGTCGCGCCGCTGGAGTGGATCCTGTGGATCATGCGCTTGAAGTCGATCGTTTGATCATCCAGCCCGAGACCGGGAACGCCAGGATCGTCAGGACCATCCGTGCCTGGAGGCCGACCGATGTCGCATTCCGATCCCGTGACACGGCGATTGACATCCGTGGCGTTCGGGTTGTGGCACTGGACGCACACTTCGGGCTCGTCCGTGCGGTTGTTGCCGTGGATGGATAGCTGGTTGTGGCACTGGTCGCAGCGTTCGATCGCGATGGCGTTGCGCCGTTCGACCGCCTGCGCACCGTCGATGCCCTGGTAGCCGATGGCGTTCTTTACCGCGATGCGTTCGCTGCGGCTGGAGAGGCCGTCGCCGTTGATATCGACCCACGGATGTCCCTCGATGCCGGCCGACAGCGTGCCCACGATACCTGCAGGGATCGCCACCAGCGACATAACGGTAAAGGTCCCGTCGCCATTGTTAGTGGCCGTGCCACCGCACCCGGTCAACGGATTCATGGACACGGGCTGCGCCGGTACGTTGCCGGTGCCCGTATTGATGTAGTCGTCGGTGATCCACGCCAGGGTCACAGCCAGGCGGCTCGTGCCGTCGCAAGCTGTCCACTCGGGATCGGCGCCAAGATCGTAGGCCGAATTGTTGTCCTGCGGATTGGTCACCGAGAACGTCACGGACGGGGCCTGGCCCACGGCTGCATTCGCAATACTGATCACGTTGTACTGGAACAGGTCACTCGCTTCCTGCTCGGGAATCCGATGCACTTCGGGGACCTTGAGCCTGCCGCCGTCGAGCGTCGCGTCGGGGCCGTGACAGACCACGCAACTGGTATCGTCCGTGAATACGAGGCCTTCCGGGTGGATGCCGTCCTGTATTGCGTAGTCGTTGCCGCTATCCGGTATGCCATCGTCCCAATGGCAGGTGCCGCAAGCGGCGCGGTTCGGAACCAGGCGCCAGTTGCTTGCCTGCGGGGTGTTTTCGTCGTTTTCCTCGTGGCAGGTCTGGCAGTTGCGGATGTCCTGGGTCCACACGACCTCGGAATAGTCGTGCTCGGTGTCGTTGTGCCCGATGATGACGTAGTCGCCGCGCCCCGAATGGATATTGTGAATCAATGCCTTCATATCGACCGTATTGCCGGTGTCGCCGTCGATGGAATACGGGTTGTGGCAGGTCACGCAATACTCGACGTCGGTCCTCGGACCGCCGTGGAACTCGAGCCGGTCGTGGCAGGCGTTACAGGTATCGTTGTCGACGATGCGACGCGCATCGGCATCCGCAGCCGGGGGAGCCCCGGTAGACGGTACAAAGGTGAAAATGCCGTTCGAGGAGATCGGCGCCTGGCCGCGGATCTCGATGCCGAGGCGATGAATCTTGTTTTCGTCGAAAACGGGCCCGGCCGGATAGGCGTCCAGGTCGTTGGCGAACGTATAGGTGTACGTGCCGTCACTGTTGTCGACGAATGTGCCATCCGAGCCGCGCTCGGTGTTGGCCTGGCCGTTCGAAATAGTCCCTGTGTCCCGGGTGACATAGGATTGCCACTCGCTGGAGCCGCCGCCGCTGCCCGGCGTGAGTTGCGACAGTACGAAGCGGATATCGCTGGCAGGCAATCCGACGAGGCCCTGGTTGAGGTCGTTCGTCAGAGTCAGGGAGACCGTCGGCGCGCCGCCACCCGAAGGTACAGCGACGCTGGTGACCGCGATGTTGATCCGTTCGGCGGAATTAACGGGTACTCCACTGCCGGTGGAGGGTCCCGGCTGTCCCGGCGGTCCGGCAGGTCCGGGCGCGCCATCTGCTCCAGGGGCGCCGTCGTTGCCTTCGCAGCCAGCAAGGAAAAGGCCGAAGAGGATGAGAGATGCAATTCGGCTCGAGCGGTTCAAGAAACTTGCCATTTTGGTCACCCTAGCGTGTTATTGAGGGCAGATGTACCTGCCAACGTTCTTTTTCCACACGCCGATACTACAGGTAATGGGGCGCAATCCAAGATAGGAACGCACCGCCAGGGCCTTCGTAGATGTACGTATTCAGCTCTCGCAAGCTTTAATGCAGGTACTATTGAGGAGCATATTAGAAGCGGCTGATATTCAGAGAAATTCTATGCCGCTATCGGCGGAGTGCGAGAACGTCACGGACGTGCGCAAACAAAAAAGGCCGGGAGATTACTCTCCCGGCCTGTCGTCTTGCTGGAGTTTCCAGAATGAGGCGGGCAAGAACGCCCGCCTCGATTTCCGGGATTACTCGAAGAAGCCCATGATCTTATCGATCACGCCGTAGAGCTTCTCAGAGGTCTCATCGATCGTATCATCCGGATTACTATCGGTGGCATCGACCAGCGTTCCGCCAGCTTCGGTATGCGCATTGAACGAACCGAGTGCGCCGGCTGCGTCGTCTCTGATCAGCCGTGCCCGGTGGCATCCGCCGCAGGCCCGAGATGCAGCACCGGTGATGTACTGCGGGATGTCCCCGATGTTCCTGCCGAATGGGTCTTCGACGGCGGGATCACTGAAGTTGAGCCCAGCCACGATTTCGTACCAGGTGTCCAGCTTGTCGGAGGCCGACGCCAGGCTCGGCATCGACTTCGACTGATCGGGCACGTTGTACACGACCGGATACCTCGGACCACTGGTGTTTGCCGGGTCGACAAGTTCGCCGGCCGATACGTGGCATGCCTCGCAGTTCCGGATCGTGAAGTTCGGGAAGACGTGCTTGATGTGCTGGTCATAACGCTTCGCGAATACTGCATCGAAAGGCGCCTTGAACGAGTCGCCCGGATCGAAGTCCTGGAACGTGTGGATCGCATGGACATAGTTGTCGATCGAGCGCGATGCCATCTCGATGTGGCTACCGGCATACGTAACGTTATGGCAGTTCTTGCAGATTACGATACCGTCGCCGCCGCGGCCGGACTCGCTGTGGAAGCTGCTGGCTAGCACGTCGTGGCAGACATTGCACTTTTCAGTGCTGACGATCTCATTCTTACCCTTGAAGTAGTCGTCTTCCGTCAAGCCGGTCACGAGATTCAGGGTCTTGCTGACACCCAGGAGCACGACGTCGACGTTCGGACCCGGGGTGGCGAGATCAGACAGGTTGAGCTCCGGTGCCACCATGAGCTCGATCCTTCTGATCTTGCCTTCGGCGATCATCGTCGGGATATTGTCCGTCTTGGTCAGCTGCCACTGAGCCGGATCGACCGTCACCTTGTAACCATCCGTCGGGTTGCTCGCCGCATCCTCGGTGAAGATCGGATTCGCGCCACCGCCTAAACTCTCGGGGACGTACTCCATCTGGCAACCAGGCCGCCGGCCCTGGCAGGCCTCGTTCGCATCCCGCTCGTGCCCGGCAGCGATGAAGTGCTTGCTGTCCCAGCCGTAGAAGGAGACGTACAGTTCCGGAACGATCGCCGGGTCGCTGGCGCTGAACTCGACCGTGATCAGGCCGGTAACCGAATCGTAGCTGGCTGCGTCGATTGAGACGGTGTAGGCGTCAGAATAACGTACGCCGTTCTCATCCGTGATATTGACGTCGTAGCCGGTGTGGTAGTCCGAGAACAGGCCTTCGCCGTTTATCGTTGCAGCACCGCCAACTCGATGGCAATCGCCGCACGGTGTGCCTAATGCGATTGCTCGTGTTGATGGGTGGAACTGGTCAACGCCGGCTTCCCACCACAGGTACGTAAGTGCCGGTGCGCGGTTCCCCTGGAGGTATTTCTCCGGTATCGACCGGCCATTGTCGGGATCAACAACCTCGTTGCCGTTTTCATCAACGGTCTTCGGCCACGCTGTTGTGCCTTCGAACGGGTGGCAGCTCAGGCAGATTTCCGTCGTGAAAGTTGCATCGGCGATAACCCTATCGAGCTTGCCGTTGTGGCAGGTGTCGCAGTTCTGCATCGACTGTGGATACGGGAATTCCATCCCATGCGACATGTGCACGTCGTTCATGATGTTGGCGGTATAGGCGTACGTGGTCTTGACTACCGCTTCGGCCAGGCCGTCCGTTGCCCAGAGCAAGGGCTCATCAACCATGTACTGCCAGTCCTCGTGGCCGCCGCTGCGATCGTCGTAGTGGCAGACCTTGCAGCCTGCAAAGTCGGGGATGCCCGCGACCTGCGCCGCACGATAGCCGTGCTTCAGGTACGGCGTGCCGTGGCACTTCTCGCAACCGCTGGCATTGGCAGCCGATGCGTAAGCCGACGCATCGGTAGCCTGGGCCGTACCGAACGCGAGTGCTGCGTTGGATACGTCGTCATACAGATGGACGTGTGAGCCCTCAGGGATCTCGGCTCCGGTTCCGCCTGCGTGTTCGAAGAGGGCGCCGTCGGCCACATAGCCGTAGACCTGCGCATTGGACAGCTCCGGTGCGTAGCTGCAGAAGACTTCTTCGCCTACAACAGTCGACGTCCTGACAGAATACTGGCCAAGAGATGGGTCAACCTCGACGAATTCACGCAACGCGCAGCTGTTCAGATATTCTTGCGTGGCCGCAAAGTGCTGCACCGCATAGAAGCGTTTCTGCTCCAGCCCAGCCAGGTTGAACGTGTCGACGTAGGGCGCGCCGTTGAACGTGATCGAGAAATTCGCGGTCACGGTGAAAGCGCCACTGCCGTTGTCCACGCTCGACACGCTGTCGATTGTGAGAGCAATCTTGCTATCGTCGTTGTAAGCTAAATCGTAGAGGGCCTGGTGTCCCTCTCCAACACCACCGTGACAGGTGCTGCAGGACTCAACTTTGGCCGATTCTACGGCAAGTGCGATCGCGGTGGCCGGATCGTTCGGATCAATGCCCACTCCGTCCTGTCCGTCCTGTCCGTCCTGTCCGTCCTGTCCGTCAGCTCCCGGAGGTCCTTGTGCCCCGTCATCGCCTTCGCATCCGGCAAACGCGAACGCGAGGAAACCGATGATGAAGACCGACCAGGTCCATCGTTTCAGTGCGTCGAACCGGTTCATTTTCCTGCTCCTATGCATATTTGCATTACAAATTGATCGAGTCCGGATATCGCCGTTGGTTTTATTCGGGGCAGATTTCCGGCGCTTCGCATAGACTAGG
>JBFEXY010000066.1:0-9679 GCA_041562415.1 Woeseiaceae bacterium | reverse complement strand
CGCTGCGCCTCCTCGGTGGCGAGCAACTGGGCGCGCGCCGCTTCGGTCGAACGCCGCAGCCGACCGAACAGGTCCAGTTCCCAGAATACGTCCGCACTCAGGCGGTAGTTTTCGACCTTGTCGTTGCCAAAGCCCGGCACGCTGCCGGGGAACACGTTATCACTGCCCTCGGTCTGGGCGCCGGTAGCCGTAATGTCGACGGTCGGGAACTGGTCGGCCCGGGTCACGCCGAGCACCGCGCGAAACTCCTCGACCCGAGCCGCCGCGATACCGAGGTCCTGGTTCTCCTCGAGCGCAATACGAATCAATTCCTGTAGCTGCGGATCCTCGAACAATTCCCACCAGGGCGTGTTCGCAAAACTCTCGCCTTGCTGGACCGGCTGGATGTATTTCTCCGGTACCTCGAGTTCCGGGCGTTCGTAATCGGGCCCGGCGGCGCAACCGCCGAGCACGAGCAGCAGCGCAGGCGCGACGAAACGGTACCCGGACATCAGGCGTCCGCTCCCTGGCCGGTTGCAGTGGCCGGCTTGCGCTTGCTGATGTACTTCTCGACGAACACGAACATCGCCGGCACGACGAGCACACCGATCACGGTCGCGGCCAGCATGCCGCTGAATACCGTCATGCCCATGACCTTCCTTGCCTCCGCGCCGGCGCCGGATGCGATCAGCAGCGGCACCACGCCGAGGATGAAGGAGAACGCCGTCATCAGGATTGGCCGGAAGCGGGATTTGGCGGCGTCCATCGCGGCCTGCACGGCGTCCTTACCTTTCTGCATTTCCTGGCTCGCGAACTCGACGATCAGGATCGCGTTCTTGGCCGACATGCCGATGAGCATGACGAGCCCGATCTGGGCGAACACGTTGTTGACGTAGCTCTCGCTGAACAGGCGGGCGATCCAGAGGCCGCCGATGGCGCCGAACACGGCGATGGGCGTGCCGAGCATCACGCTCAGCGGCAGCGACCAGCTTTCATACTGCGCCGCGAGGATCAGGAACACGAACACGAGCGCCATGACGAACACGACGCTGCCCGTGCCTTCGGCCGCTTTCTCCTGGTAGGACATGTTCGCCCAGCTGTAACCCATGTCGCCCGGCAGCGTCTGATCGGCGACTTGCTCCAGCGCGGCCAGGGCTTGCGCCGAGCTGTAGCCGGCCGCGGGCTGGCCGGTCAATTCAGCTGAGCGGAACAGGTTGAATCGGTTGGTGAATTCCGCGCCCTGGGTGCGCTGGGTCTCCACCAGCGTGGCCAGCGGCACCATCTCGCCTTCAACGTTGCGCACGTGGAACATGCGTATGCCGTCTTCGGTGGCGCGGTACTCCGGCTCGGCCTGGACGTAGACCTTGTACAGCCGGCCGAAACGATTGAAATCGTTCACGTACGCGCCGCCGAGGAACGCCCCGATCGAGGTGTTGATGTCGGAGAGCGCGACGCCCATCTTCAACGCTTTGGCCTGGTCGATATCGACAAACATCTGCGGCACGCTGGCGCGATACAGTGTCCCGATGTTGGCGATCTCGGGCCGTTGCTGTGCTGCGGCAATGAAGTTCCGGGTCTGCTCGGCCAGGTACCCGGGACTGCTGCCGCGCATGTCCTGCAGCATCATCGTGAAGCCGGATCCGGTTCCCAGCCCGGGTATGGCAGGCGGTCCGAAGGCGAACACGACCGCTTCGTTGATCCGGGTTGCGAAGTTGAAGTTCAGCCGTCTAACCAGGTTGCTGGCGTAATCCCTGGGGTGCGTCCGTTCGTCCCAGTCCCTGAGCTGCAGGAAGATGAATCCCGCGTTGGGCTGCGTCGTGCCGGTCAGCAGGCTGAAACCGCTGATCGTCGTGTAGCTCTCGATCGCGTCGAACTCGGAGATCACCTTTTCGATCTCGGACATCACTACGTCGGTGCGCTGCAGGGACGCTGCGTCCGGCAACTGCATCGCAGCCATGAGATAGCCCTGGTCCTCCTCGGGAACGAAGCCGGCGGGAACGGCCCGGAACAGCAGGAGCAGTGCGACGATCAGGACAGCGAGCAGGATTCCGGCGCGCACGAGTTTGTGGGTGAAGAACGCGGTAAAGACCATGAACTTCCCGGTCGCTACCTCGAAGTTACGGTTGAACGCGCCGAAAAACTTATGAAATAAACTCTTGCTCTCGCCGGGCGGTCTCAGCAGCAGCGCGGATAACGCGGGACTCAGCGTCAGCGCGTTGATGGAAGAAATCGCGACCGAAATCGCGATCGTGATCGCGAACTGCTGGTAAAGGCTGCCGGTAATGCCGCCCATGGTCGCCACCGGAACGAAGACGGCAATCAGGGACAACGACGTGGCCACGATCGGAGCGGACACCTCTTTCATCGCCTCGATCGTCGCTTCCTTCGCGGCCATGCCCTTTTCCATCTTCTGCGCGACGGCTTCGACGACGACAATCGCGTCGTCCACGACGATGCCGATCGCAAGGACAAGCCCCAACAGCGATAGCGTGTTGATCGAGAAGCCAAGCAAAGGGAACACGGCGAAGGTGCCGATCAGCGATACCGGCACCGCCAGCGTCGGAATCAGGGTCGAGCGAACGTTTTGCAGGAAGATGAAGACGACCAGGATCACCAGCGCAACGGCCTGGAAGAGCGTCACGACGATCTCCCGGATTCCCGCTTCTATGGGGCGTGTCGTGTCGAGCGAGATCCTGTAGTCGACGTCAGCAGGAAAGCGCTGCTTGAGTTGTTCCAGCGTATCGAAGATCTGTGCCGCAACCTCCAGTCCGTTGGCATCCGGCAGCTGATACACCAGCAACGCCGCGGAGGGCGCCGAGTTAAGCCTTGCGGTGACCAGGTAGTTCTGCGTGCCCAGCTCGATACGCGCAACGTCTTTCAGGAAGACCTGTGAGCCGTCGGGGTTGGAGCGCACGACGACCTCGCCGAATTCCTCGGCGGTGACAAGGCGGCCGGGGGTCTGCACGGTGTAGGTGAATTCGGTTCCCGGAGGAGCCGGAGGTCCGCCGATCTGCCCGGCCGGGATCAACACGTTCTGCTGGCGGATGGCGTTGGTGATGTCCGGCACGGTGAGGCCGAGCTTGGCCAGCTGGTCCGGCTTGATCCAGACGCGCATCGCGTACTCGAATGCCGATCCACCGGCGACCTGCGCCTGCCCCACGCCACGGATTCGGGCCAGTTCGTCGAGCACGTTGATGGTTGCGTAATTGGTAAGGAACTGCTCGTCGTAGGTGCCGTTCGGTGAGATCAGCGAGATGAGCAGGAGCGGGAAGGACAGCTGTTTCTTTACGGTAACGCCGAGCCGTTTGACCTCCTCGGGCAGCAGGGCCTGCGCTTCCGACACGCGGTTCTGCGTGAGCACGTTCGCCATGTCGAGGTCCGTGCCCACTTCGAATGAAACCTGCAGTTGCATGAAGCCGCTGCTGGCGTTCGTCGACTTCATGTAGATCATGTTCTCGACGCCGTTGACCTTCTGCTCTATCGGCGTCGCGACCGATTCCTCGACGGCTACGGCATTTGCGCCGGTGTAGCTGGCCGTGACGGAGACCTGCGGCGGTGTTATTTCAGGGTACTGGGCGATGGGCAGCGCGGACATGGCGACGAATCCCACGATCACCGTGATGATCGCGATAACCATGGCCACGATGGGCCTGCGGACGAAGAACTCAGCCACGAATTATTCCTGGTTGCCGCTTTGCGGCGCTTCTTTCGGAACGACCTTGACGCCAGGCCTAATGCGCTGCAGCCCTTCGAGCGCGACACGCTCGCCGGGCTCGAGCCCCGACTCGACGATCCACTGGTCGTCGACACGCGGCCCCATCTGTACCTGGCGAAGGTCGACTGTGCCGTCGTCGCCTACGACGGCCAGCTGGAAGATGCCCTGCGTCTCCATGACCGCCCGCTGCGGCACCGCGAGCGCGCCGGTTCGTTGCTCGAGGACGCCACGTACCCGAGCGAACTGGCCGGGCAACACGATGCGCTCGGGGTTCGGGAAGTCGGCCTCGAGGGTCAGCGTTCCCGTTGTCGCATCGATGGCGGCGTCGAAACTGACGATGTGGCCGCGGTGCTCGTGGATGGAGCCATCGGAGAGAATCAGCTGCAGCCCGTTTGCTCGTGGTGTGTCTGTCTCCGCGCCACGCAATTTATCGCCAAACTCGCGGCGGAACCGCAGGTACTCGCGCTCGTTGATGGAGAAGCGTACGCGGATCGGGTCGGTCTGCGAGACGACGTTGAGGACCACCGGGTTGGGGGAACGGCCGACATATTCGCCGACCTTGGCCTGGGTGATGCCGATCAGGCCGGATACCGGTGCTGTGATTCGCGTGTAGCCGAGCTGGATCTCGGTTTGTTCGACCTGTGCCCTCGCTGCCTGCAGCGAACCTTCGGCTGCCTCGAACTGGGCAACGGCGCCGTCGAGATCCTGCTTGCTGACGGCATCCATCTCGGCGAGGGGCCGGATGCGCTCGAGGTCACTCGCCGCCTTGGCCAGCCGCGTTTCCGCTTCGGCAAGGCGGCCCTCCGCCTCGACGACCTTCGCCCTGAATGGCGTCGGGTCGATCACATACAGCAGCTGATCTTTCGTGACGTCACGCCCCTCGAGGAAATGGATCTCCTCGAGTACGCCGTCGACTCGCGCCCGGATCGGGATATCCACCGAGCCGAACGTCTGGCCGATCATGTCGAGGTAGATCGGGATATCGCGGGGCTGGACCTTCAACACTGCGACCGACATCGGCGGCATGGAGGGGGGCTCCGGCTTGCCGCAGGCCGTAATGAAAGCGGCCGCTGCGATAATGACCACGGTTCGCGTGATCGCGGGAGTCGGGAAACAGAATCGGGCCATGGGATTTATCCTGCGGTGTGCTGCCGGGAGAGCGGGGTTCTTATTGGTCTAGTGATAACCGCCTGCCATTGGGCGGCCCCGACACCAAAATCATGCATCCCCGACGGCCCGACTTCAACCGCCGCTGTCCGCAGGCCCTCATTCTGTTGTAACGTTGCGCCATGATTACCAAGTATTCGAGCCGCCGCAGCGCCGCTTTCCTTTTGGTCGCGGCATCAGTATCGCTTTACGCCTGCACAAAAACGATCGTGACGGGTTCGTTCAACCGGGTTCCGAACACGGCGGTCGAATATGCGTACATCAACGAGCAGGCCGATTTCAGCCAGTACACGAAACTGATGAGCGGCGGCCTCGAGATCTACTACCCGGAAGGCGAGGATTCCCCCGATCCTGCCGATATCGACCGCATCCGCGGCTATTTCCGCGATGCGTTCGCCGCGGCCATCGGCGACGACTACGAAGTCGTCGCGGAACCGGGCCCGGGTGTCCTCAAGGTCAGCGGCCAGGTCATCGACATGAAAATGACCAGCGGCGGCGCGACATTCGACGCCAGCGGGCGCCTGCGCGATGTCGTCGCACATGGCGAGCTAACGTTCCTGATGGAAATGAGCGACTCGGTGTCGGGCCAGGTGCTGGCAAGGGCAGGCGATAAATCCACGGATATCTCGGCCGAAAAAGACGACGCGACTTGGGATGACGTGCGGCGTGCGGCAGAATACTGGGCCGGCCTGTTCCGTAACTGGCTGGATAATTCCCTGGGAAATGCCGAGTGAGCAAAGGAGCCACCTTGTACTCCAAGAGACGCGCCGGGATTGCGGCGATATTGATTATTGCGGCGACGGTCGTGGCGTGTGCCGGCAAGACCTCGCAGACCTATGTCGACCGGGTTGCGCGTGCAAAGGAACTTCCCAATGCGCCTTACTCGGACATTCTGATTGTTGCCATAGCGGAGCGAGGGGCCACGGCACGCGAGTTCGAGGAGGTGCTTGCCGCCGAACTTACCAACATGGGCGTAAAAGCAATCGGTTACCACCGGGCCGCATCGCGCGCGGACGTTAAAGAAGAAGTAGTTCGCCAGCTTGCGGCGGAACTGGGCTCCGACGCAATTATCTTCGTGACCGGGAGTCTCGTGGGCGCCCAGCGGGAAGTAACGGGTTCACGTACCGATTTCCAGGCCCAGGTCAAAGGCGGCGGGTTGGTGGATTTCTTCCGCTACGACTACAGTGAAGCGAAGACACCGGCAAAGACGGACTACCGCGTCAATGTGCAATTTAAGACCGATATGTTCGATGTCGAGAGTGAAGATCGAATCTACACGGTCGAGTCGCGAACAGAATTTGCTGAAACCACGTCCGAGATCATCATCAGTGAGGCGCGCGAGCTCGCCAAACGGCTCCGCAAGGACGACATGATTCGATAGGGTGGTCTTGCCCGGTGAGCGTAGCGATGCAGGAACATGAATCGCAGTCGATAGCAGCATTGATTGCGGCACAGAAGCCCGGGTTTGCTCTCGACCAGCGCTTCTACACCGACCCCGATATCTACGAGCTCGAACTTGAGAAGATCATTGCGCGCAACTGGTTTCTCGCTGGGCACGTTTCCGAGCTCGCCGAACCGGGTGACTTCAAGGTTCTGAAGGTCGCGCGCGAATCGGTGATAATCGTGCGCGGCAGCGACGGAGTAATAAAGGCTTTTGCGAATGTCTGCCGTCATCGCGGTTCGCTCGTGTGCCTGGAGCGTCGCGGCAACAGCCGCAAGTTCGCCTGCCCGTACCACGGCTGGACATACGATATGGACGGTAAGCTGATCGCTGCGCGCAGCATGCCGGACGATTTCGATAAGTCCGAATACTCACTCCGGCCGGTTTCCTATGGTGAGATCCATGGGCTGATGTTTATCTGCTTCTGCGAAGAACCGCCGACGCTCGAAGGCGCGATTCGCGACCTGGCGGAGCCCATGGCCCTGTTCGACTTTCCGAAGCTCAAAGTCGCCGCGAATCAGACCTACGACATACCCGCTAACTGGAAGATCTGCATCGAGAACTACCAGGAGTGCTACCACTGCGCGACGGCGCACCCCGAGTATGCGCGCATGCATACCCTGATGCTCGAACCGGGGAAACGGGAGCGCCTGCAGCAGAACATGTTAGAAAAGATGGAAGCCTGCGGGTTGAAGAATATCTTTATCGATTTTCTGGACACCAAGGCGCGCCCGGGCGAGATCGGCTACGGCTACAGCCGCAAAGCGTTGTTCGATGGCTACCTGACCGGCAGCCGGGATGGCGGTCCGGCGGCACCCCTGCTCGGCAGGCTGACGGATTATGATGGCGGCGCGTCCGACTTTTCTTTCGGCGCCTTCTCGTTTCTGCTGGCTTACAGCGATCACGTGGTCTGCTACGTTTTTACGCCGGTGGATCACAGGAATTCGCGGTGCGAGATCTACTGGCTGGTGCGGAACGATGCCGAAGAGGGCAGGGATTACGTCGTCGACGAGCTAACCTGGCTATGGGATGTAACCACGCAGGCTGACAAGATCATCATCGTCAATAACTGGAAAGGCGTGCGCTCTCGCTTTTACACGCCGGGGCCTTTTTCCAGTATGGAGGAGGCGGAGAGCCTCTACGTGCAATGGATCCTGAAGGAGCTGGCAAGACCGTAAGGCCGGAGCAGAACAAGACGCATGAAGACTTATGATGTAATCGTTGTCGGCGCCGGGCACAACGGACTGACTACCGCCGCATTCCTGGCCAAGGCGGGTCTCGATGTCGTTTGCGTCGAGAAGAATGATTACATCGGTGGCGCTGCCGTCAGCCGCAACCTGCACGAAGACTGGATCTATTCGAACTGTTCCTACGTCTGCAGCCTGCTGCGACCGGAGATTTTTCGAGGGCTCGAGCTGCACCGGCATGGGCTGCAGGTTACGCCCTTCGGCGGTTCGCTGACGTTCATGGAAAACGGCGATTACTACGGCTCTTACCACGATCCGGAGGTGGCGTACCGCGAACGTGCGAGGTTCTCGCGCAGGGATGCCGATGCGTACGAGCGGTACCGGTCGGACACGATGCGCCAGTGTCGCATCATCCGCGATTTCCTTCTGTCCACGCCGCCGGACCCGACGTCGTTCCGGCCGAAAGACCTCATCGGTCTAATGCAGATTGGCAGGAAATTCCTGGAGGTCGGCGAGGACCGCATCTACGAGACCATCCGCTTCTGGACGATGAGCGTTGCCGAGTACCTCGACGAGTACTTCGAGACCGATGTGATCAAGGCGGCGATGTCCGGCAGCGGCATCATCGGCACGGCTCTCGGCATCCATTCACCAGGAACGGCTTACGTCCTGCTGCACCACTACATGGGCGACGTCGACGGCAACGTCGGTAGCTGGGGGTTTGCGCGCGGCGGCATGGGCGCCGTGTCCGACGCGATCGCAGGCGCGTTCCAGTCCTACGGCGGGGAACTCCGCACCGAGGCGGGTGTGGACAAGATCATCGTCCGTAACGGCAAGGCTACGGGCGTAGGGCTTGAAAACGGCGACGAGATTTCGGCGAACGTCGTCGTTTCTGCGATGGACGTAAAGCGGACGTTCCTGAAGTGCATGGACAAGAGCGACGTGGACGAAGATTTCTACGAGCGGGTCGAGAATTTCAAGATTCGAGGCTCGTCAGGAAAACTCAACATCGCGCTGGACGGCCTGCCGACCTTCCCGGCGCTGCCCGAAGGCAACAGTCTTCACATCAGCGACATGCACTTCATCGATTCGATGGAGCGCATGGAACGCGCCTACGATGACTGGAAAGCGGGCACCTGGTCGAAGGATCCCTACATCGACATGGTGATACCGACGACGGTGGACCCGACCATGGCGCCGCCGGGCAAGCACTTCATGAGCTGTTTCATCCAGTACTGCCCCCATAAGCTCGAGGGAAGGGACTGGACGGACCCCGAGCGCGAGGCTTTCGCGCGGACGGTTATCAACCAGATCGCGAATTACAGCCCGGATTTCAAAGATCTCATCGTCCATTACGAAGTCCGTACGCCCGCCGACATCGAGGAGCAGATCGGCATTACCGAGGGCAACATCTTTCACGGCGAACTCACGATGGACCAGCTGCTGTTCAACCGGCCGGTTCCGGGTTATGCGCAGTACCGGTCGCCGGTCGCAGGGCTGTACATGTGTGGCTCGAGCACCCATCCCGGCGGCGGCGTCATGGCGGCGCCGGGTGCGAACGCGGCGCGCGAGATACTGTCCGACCTGAAGCGCCCCAATACGGTGCCGGAGAACTTCGGCGATGACTGACCGCTACGACGCCATCGTCGTTGGTGCCGGCCATAACGGCCTGGTCTGTTCGGCGCTGCTCGCGAAAGCGGGCAAGAAAGTGCTGGTTCTGGAAGCCAATGAGCGGGTTGGTGGTGCAGCAGTCACGCGCGAATTCGCGGATGGTTTCTCGGTGTCCGCGTGCGCGCACTTGCTGTACCAGCTGCAGCCGAAAGTCCGCAAGGAACTCGGCCTGTCACCGAAACTGGCGAGCGAGGCAATGCAGACTATCGCGCTGTCGTCGGATGGACAGCACGTACGCTACTCGGGCGATATGGTTAAAGGTGTCGCCGACGCCGACGTCCGATCGTACCGGGCGTTTCACCGGCAGATGACGCGTTTCGCGGACCTGCTCAATACCTACCTCAATACGACACCGCCTCGGCTCGGGACCGGCAACTTCAGGGACCTTGCGACGCTCGCACGGCTGGGATTCGATTTGCGCAGGCTCGGCAGGGCGGAGATGCGCACCTTCCTGCGGCTGATCGGCATCAATATCCATGACGAGGTCACCGAGCGATTCGAAAACCCGCTGCTCCGTGG
>JBFEXY010000065.1:0-9725 GCA_041562415.1 Woeseiaceae bacterium | reverse complement strand
GCCATCTGCCGCGGGTTCCAGGAACTCAACGTGGTGCTCGGCGGCACGCTGCACCAGAAGGTCAGAAATGTCCCGGGTTATCATGACCACAAGGAGAATCCGGACGACCCGCTGGACGTGCAGTACGGCCCTTCGCACCCGGTGACGCTGGTCGAGGGCGGTATGCTCACGCGTCTCGCCGGCACCGGCGACGTCATGGTGAACTCCCTGCACGGGCAGGGCGTTGCGCGGTTGGCGGACGGCGTGACGGTCGAAGCAGTGGCCGACGATGGATTGATTGAGGCTTTCACGGTTGACGGCGCGAAGGCGTTTGCGCTTGCGGTGCAGTGGCACCCCGAGTGGAAAGCAACAAACAACGAATTTTCCACTGCGATATTCGAGGCATTCGGTGACGCATGCAGAGAACGCGCCGCTAAACGACGGGTGTAACGTGAGTAAAGACGAAATATTCCAACCCTGGTTCAAGAAGAGAGGTATCGAGGACGTCGAGGCGTTCGTGCCCGATATGGCGGGCTCGGCCCGAGGCAAGGTATTGCCGGCTGACAAGTTCGGCACGGGCGAGATGAAAATGCCGGAGTCGATCTTCGGGCAGACGATCTCCGGTGATTACGTCGAAGACCCGAACAACGTCGAGGACCGCGACATGCTGCTCGTGCCGGATCCGGGCACGTTACGGCCCGTGCCATGGGCGACCGATCCGGCCGCGTCCGTGTTCCTGGATTGCTACCGCCGCGACATGACGCAGGTGCCCACTTCGCCGCGCGGCGTCTTGCGGCGCGTACTGGCGAAATTCGAGGAGCGGGGCTGGGTGCCTGTCGTGGCGCCGGAGGTAGAGTTCTACCTGCTCAGCCCACACTCGGATCCGATGAAGGAAGCCGAACCGCCGGAGGGCAGGTTGGGCTGGACTGAAGGTGCCAGGCAGCCCTATAGCATCGATACCATGAATGACTTCGATCCGTTCATTAACGATGTCTACGCCTACTGTGAGGATCAGGGCATCCAGATCGACACGCTGTCGCAGGAAGCGGGGCCGGCACAGTTCGAGATCAATTTCCTGCACGGCAACGCGGTAGATCTTGCTGACCAGGTGTTCCTGTTCAAACGCACCGTGCGGGAGGCGGCGATCGAGCATGAAATGCATGCGACGTTTCTTGCGAAGCCGATGTCCGAGGATGCGGGTAGCGCGTTGCACATTCACCAGAGCGTGGTGGACATGCAGGGCAAGAACATATTCTCTACGGCTGAAGGCGAGCCGAGCGAACTGTTCTACAGCTTTCTCGGCGGGCTGCAGCGTTATATGCCGGACGCAATGTTGATTTTTGCCCCATACGTCAATTCGTACCGGCGATTCCTGAATCCGTGGGACTCGCCGGTAAATCTCGCGTGGGCGATTGACAATCGCACGGTCGGCTTGCGGGTACCCGACGCGTCGCCGGGTGCGCGCCGTATCGAGAATCGAATAGCCGGGTCGGACGTGAACCCATACCTCGTGATCGCAGCGACGCTGGCCTGCGGCTATCTCGGCATGATGGAAGGGCTGAAACCGACGGATGCGATTACGGGCAGTGCTTACGGCAGCGAATTCAAGCTGCACTGGCACATCCATTCTGCAATCGAAGCGCTGCGTGAAAGCAATGCGATGCGGAGTATGCTCGGCGATGAGTTCGTCACCCTGTATTGCGGGCTCAAGCGCGCCGAGTTCATGGAATTCGAAGAGATCATCACGCCCTGGGAGCGTGAGATCCTGATGTTCAACGTATGACCGAGGTGAAACATGGCGGCGATTGAAAAGCGATCGCGACAGGACTGGCAGGAACTGGACAGGGAACACCACCTGCATCCCTTCACGGACCACAAAGCACTTCATGAGAAGCGATCGCGAATCATAACGCGTGCCGAGGGTTGTTATATCTTCGACGCCGATGGCAACCGGATTCTCGACGGCATGTCGGGGCTCTGGTGCGTCAACGTTGGCTACGGTCAGCAGTCGCTTATCGACGCGGCGACGCGACAGCTACAGGAATTGCCGTACTACAACAATTTTTTCCAGTGTGCGCACCCGCCGTCGATCGAGCTCGCAGCACTTCTCCAGGAAGTAAGCCAGCCGCAGTTCAACCGGGTGTTCTTCGCCGGATCGGGATCTGAATCCAACGACACCGTAGTGCGCATGGTGCGAACCTACTGGGACCTGATGGGACAGCCGCAGCGCCACACAATCATCAGCCGACAGAACGCCTACCACGGCTCGACCGTTGCGGCAGCCAGTCTCGGCGGGATGAAACCCATGCACCGCCAGAGCGGTCTGCCGATCCCGGGTATCGAGCATATCGACCAACCGTACTGGTTCGGCAGTGATCGCAGCCTGTCTCCCGATGAGTTCGGTCTGGCCACCGCAAGGGCGCTCGAAACAAAGATCCAGGAAATCGGCGCCGACAAGGTGGCCGCGTTTATCGGCGAGCCCGTGCAGGGGGCCGGTGGCGTCATCATTCCTCCCGACACTTACTGGCCCGAGATCCAGCGCATATGTGACGAGTACGGCATCCTGTTGATCTCGGACGAGGTGATCACCGGGTTCGGGCGTTTGGGTGAGTGGTTCGGCGCCGACTATTTCGGCACGCGGCCGGACCTCATGCCGTTTGCAAAGGCTGTGACGTCGGGGTATCTGCCCCTCGGCGGTGTTCTCGTCGGCGATCGCGTTGCGGACGTGATGATCGAGAAGGGCGGAGAGTTCTTCCACGGCTACACCTACTCGGGTCACCCGGCGGCCTGTGCCGTCGCGATCGCGAACATTCGCCTTATCCAGCAGCAAGGCCTCGTCGACCGGGTTAAGAGTGACATCGGCCCCTATCTGCAGGAACGCTGGCACAAGCTTGGTGAGCACCCACTCGTCGGCGAGACGCGCATGATCGGATTGATGGGTGCGCTTGAACTCGTCGCGAACAAGGAAACGCTCGAGCGATTCCCGGAGAAGCGGGGCGCCGGCACTGTCTGCCGCGACATGTTCGTGGAAAACGGCCTGGTGCTGAGAGCAGTCGGCGACACGATGGTCTGCGCACCACCCCTCGTGATCACGACGGAAGAGGCCGATGAACTGGTCGACAAGGCCTGGACGTGCCTGGACCTGACTGCAAAAGCGCTGGGGCTCTGAGTACCGGCACGGAGTGGTTGCTTGAATAAAAAGATCACCGATCACGCGATCGTACGCGAAGACCTGTACGGCACGACGCCGGAACCTACCTACGGCGGCGCGCTGTCGTTCATGCGGCGCAAGTACACCACGGACATGAGTGGCGTGGACGTTGCGGTGACCGGCATACCGCTCGATACGGCCACGACCAATCGGCCGGGTGCGAGGTTCGGCCCGCGGGCGATTCGTGCCGCGTCGTCGATCATGGCCTGGGAAAAGCCCTACGGCATGGAATTTGATCCCTTCGACAAGCTTGCAGTCGTTGATGCCGGCGACTGCTTCTTCGATCACGGGCGGCCGGAGAGCACGCCGGATGAGATCGAGGCACACGCATTCGGCATTATCGACCAGGGGCCCGCGCTGCTATCGCTGGGCGGCGATCATTTCGTGTCCTATCCGTTGATACGTGCCCACCGGCGCAAGCTCGGCGAGGCGCTATCGCTGCTCCATTTCGACGCTCATAGCGACACCTGGGCGGACGACAACGATCGCATCGATCACGGCACGATGTTCTGGTGGGCCGCAAAAAACGGCCTTGTCGATCCCGCCACGTCGGTACAAATTGGAATTCGAACAACAAATCCCGACACGCTGGGTTTCAACATCATCGATGCGCCCGAGGTGCACGCATCGGGCGTCGAGGCGGTCATCGCGAGCACGCGGGAGATTCTCGGAGACAGGCCTGTCTACCTGACCTTCGACATCGACTGCCTCGACCCAAGTTACGCGCCTGGGACCGGCACTCCCGTGTGCGGTGGCCTCACCACGCACCAGGCGATGACCCTGCTCAGGGGACTCGCCGGCATAAACGTCGTGGGAATGGATGTCGTCGAAGTGGCTCCCGCCTATGACGTTGGTGAGATCACGGCGCTGGCGGGAGCGCACCTGGCGATGGAGATGCTGTACCTGTATGCGTGCCGACCGAATTCCTGAAGGCGTGGCCGGAATCAGGCGATGACTTTCCTGAGACTTGTTTCGTAGTCCGATTTCGGTCGCACGCCGACGATGGTATCAACGACCTGGCCCTTGTCGAACAGCATGACGGTCGGGATCGAGCGGATGCCGTACTGCATTGCGACCTGCTGGCTCGAGTCGACGTCCACTTTTGCGACCTTCACCCGGCCGTCATACTCCTGTGACAGGGACTCGATGACCGGACCGAGTACACGGCAGGGACCGCACCATTCTGCCCAGAAATCAACGAGTACCGGGGTGTCTGACTTCAGAACCTGGTCCGCGAAGTCATTGTCCGTGACAGCTACCGGGTGCGTTGCTGCTTCGTTCATAATGTGTTTCTCCGTAGGTGCGGTTGGTAGATTTGGGATCGCTGCCGGTGGTTTCAAGCGTTTTGACCTTGGGAAGGGTGCCAGTACTCAGATGAATTCGCTATACGGATATTCCGGAGGAAGTCGGTCATGAATGCGCCGGGCCTGATTCGCTTCTTCGAGGACCGGCGCGATCGCGGCGCAGCCCTCGTACTGGTCACCATCTTCGAAACCAGTGGCTCTACTTACAGTAAGGCAGGAACCCATATGCTGATCGACGGCGACGGCGATTTCCAGGGCATGCTGTCAGGGGGATGTCTCGAGGGCGACCTCGCGTTGCGTGCAGACAGTGTGATCGAGTCCGGCGAGCCGCAGTCCGTTACTTACGATCTTGCTCAGGATGATGAACTCTGGGGTCTCGGCGTCGGCTGCGACGGCGTGATGCAGGTCTTCCTGCAGGCGTTGACGGTCGCCAACGGCTACGAGCCCTTCCAGGCCATAACCGCGGCCATGCAGGCAGACATGCCGGCGCGGCTGGCCATCGTGATCGAGTCCGGGCACCCGGACATACCGCCCGGCGCGGCGGCAATTGGCGAGGAGGACCGAGTCCGGGGCCTCGGCCTGTCAAAGGGATTGGCCGGGCGACTATTGCAGGATGTCCAGCGTCCTGCTTACGAGCGCGTCAACCTGGACGACCACCAGATCAGCGTCCTGTTGGCCAGGATATATCCGCCGCCGAGATTGCTGGTGCTCGGTGCGGGACCGGATGCCGAACCCGTGGTGGGTTTTGCATCGGAACTCGGTTGGCGTTGCACGGTCGTCGATCATCGCGATGCTTATGTCGAGAGCGGCAGCTTCGACGGTGCGGAAAAGGTGGTCTGCATGCCTGCGGCGGAACTTGCCGGGACACTTGACCTGTCGCATTTCCAGGCGGCCATCGTCATGAGTCATCATCTGGCAAGCGATCGCGCCTACCTGGAGCAGCTTGCAATGACAGAAATGCGCTATGTCGGATTGCTGGGGCCTGCAGCGAGGCGCGACCGGCTGCTGTCGGAGCTGGGGGACCAGGGCAGGGGCCTTTCAGGTCGTCTGCGAGGACCGGCCGGCATCGACATCGGCGGTCGCGGACCTGCGGCAATCGCCTTATCGATCATCGCTGAGGTTCAGGGCGTGTTGCAGGGGCGTATCGCCTGATCAGTGCCGCGCGGCTCCCCTGCCCGGCAGGAAGCAGCGAATTATCATGTCGGCGAGTTCGTCGAGCGCATCTTTCGAATCGAGGTCGATATTGCTCGTACCCTTGATCTCTTCGGACAGGGCGAGCAGCCCACCGGCGGACACGCGGATCATGTTGAACAGGAGCGCCGGATCGCCCGGCGGCGCGATGCCGAGTTCCTGCAGTTCACGCAGGGATCGCACGACGATTTCGAACAGGGGCCTCAGGTGATTGTCCACCAGCCAGTCGAGCCGCGCGGAAGGATGACTGGACTCCTGCAAAATGAATTTGTGCAGCGCCGGCTGGCGGTGCGCATAACGCACGTAAGTGCGGATAAATGTCTCGGCACGCGCCTTGGGTTCGTCTTCCGGGATTTCCGACGTTGCCTTCACCAGCGCAATATTGAATTCGCGGAATATGCGATCAGCGGCGGCTCGCCATAGCTGATCCTTATTCTTGAAATGGTACGTGATCAGGGGATGATGCACGCCCGCCCGGTCGGCGATATCGCGCGTGGAGGTGCCTTTGAACCCGTTCTCGGAAAAGGCATCGATGGCCGCATCCAGCAATTTTTGCTGCGTCACGATGCTGCGTTGTTGTTGTTTTCTTACAGGCCGATGATTGCCTGCTGCCGCTTGGTCAGACACGCCAGGACGCCCCGTTTTTTTCTGTTCTCCGGGCTTAGACTAGCGGTAAAGCGCGAATTGGTCCAGAAAGGACAGTTTTTGTCCGCGCCGATGCAGGACCCGGCTACTCGATTGCAAACATCATGCGCACGCCGGCGCGTTTCTCGACGGCCTGCCCATTTTCGACAACCGGCTCGAACTCCCACTTCTCGACGGCTCTCGTAGCGGAGTCGACGAAAGTGTCTCCCGGCTCCGATCCGACGATTTCGACGTCTTTGACGCTGCCGTCAGGCGACACGGTGAATACGACGTCAACCCAGCCGGAGATGTTGCGCCGTTCCGCAGACCGCGGGTACCGGGGCGCTACGTACTTCGTGCGGTTCAGCGTGCTTGCGGCAACGGGCGACTGCTGGCTTACTGTTGCTGGTTCCGCGGCCGCCTGTTGAACTGGCTCGGCCGCGACCTCGGCCGTCTCGGCAGGCGGTGGTGCTGACGCCTCTTCGGCAACGGGCTCGGCTCCGTCGGTCGATTCGGTGTCCGCAGGTCCCGCATCCGCAGCCGTTGCAGCCGCTGCAGCAGTCGCTGCGGCTGCCGCTGTTGCTGCCGCTTCGGCGGCGCGCTGCTGTTCGGCTGCCTGGCGTTCTTCCGCGGCGCGCTTTTCCGCTTCCCGTCGTTCCGCCGCGGCGCGACGTTCACGCTCCGCGCGCTGGCGATCCTGTTCAATGCGCTGACGAGCTTCGGCCAGCGCCTTGGTCGATGCAGCAAGTTCCGCACTCTGCGGGTCCAGCTGGCGCGCCTCGGCGAGCAGGGCCTCCGCCGTGTTAAAGCGGCCGCCATCGATTTCTTCTCGCGCCTGTAACACGATCTTGCTGGCAACGACAGTGAGCCCGGTTTGCGCGGCGGCGTTGCCGGGGTCGTTGCTCAGCGCGAGCTGATAGTAATAACGTGCGTTGTCGTTGGCGGGTGAGGTGAGAGCTCCTTCTTCGAGTCTCTGGCCTGCAAGGGCGAGCACCTCGTCCACGCGCCGCTCGCTGCGCACGCTATCCAGTTCTTCCTGGATGGCATCGATCTCACCGTCGTCGGCAACGCCAAGGGCCCGCGCGTCGGCGATGGCAGACGTTGCGTCCTCGAGGCGGTTCTCGCGAATCGCCGTCCTTGCGGAGTCCATGTAGTCCCGAAGCTGCAACTGCGATGCCTGTGCTGTAAGGAAAGGCAGCCTCGGATGCTCTGGGTTCGCGCCGCTGACGCGCTCGAGGGCGGCGGCGGCATCTTCAGCGCGGTGCTGCAGCAATGCCGTTTCCGCCAAGCGGAGCGCCTCGTCGAGCGTGGCATCGAGTTCCGCTGCGGCATAGGCATTGTCCGGGTCGGCGCTTACTGCCGCGACGTAGAGTTCGATGGCGTTGCTGCCCGGCGGATTGAAGATCTGGCCCGCGTCCCGTGCGAGTCGAGCTTCCTCGAGCAAATCGTCGACGTCGACCGACGGACGCCCGTTCCCGCTACCGAAATCCGGTGCGTCTTTGCTGACGGAAGTAGTCGCCGCCGGCCTCGGTCCGCTGACCTCGGCATCGTCGGGTCCACCGAACAACCAGAAACCGACAGCGGCTACGGCAACAACCGCGGCAGCCCCGATGCCGAGCAGTTTGGGGTTGAATGACGACGACGTATCGCCACTGTCGCCCGACACTGCGGGTGCTCGTTTGGAGGCTTCCTTCTGCGGGTCTTTGTCCTTCTTCCTGCCCGAGATCGACTTGGTGACCGTCGAGACAATACCGGTCATCGTTTCCGTGAAGCCCGAATCATCGCCAAAAGCGTCGTCGAGCCCGCCGCCACTTCCTGCAAGCGAGTTGCTCCTGCTGGCAGTTAGCGACCGTGTTTCCCTGGTTTTCTTTTCCGGCGCAGCTTCCGGTTTTGCCGCTGCGGGTTTGGCCGGTGCGGCTTTCTTCGGTTCGGGCCGGGGGCTCGGTTTTGGTGGCGTCCGCGGAGCCGCGCCTGCCTTGCCGGAGGACTTGAAGGCCGAGTCTGGCGCTTCCAGATGATGTTTGATGGAAGCCTCGACCGCGAGCCTCGCACGGCCCGGTGAGACCGGCTTCAGCAGGAAGCGGTAAACCTTGCCTCGGTTGATGAGATCCATCAGCATTTCGCCGTCGTCGCGTCGCCCTGCGACGATGGCAACGAGACGTTTGCGCATATTGCGCAGGTGCTCTGTTAGTTTCTCGACGTTGTCGCCGACCATTGCTGCATCCACGACAGCCACACCGACCTTGTTCCTGCGGACGGCTTCTTCCGCCTGCTTGAGCGTGTTGGCGTAGTGCACGGTGTGCGTGCCGCGTGACGATTCCTTGATCGTCGTCAGGAATTCCTGGTCCTTGGTGATAACCAGTACGTCCGCGGATGCCGTTCCGATGGTGGTGGCGGAGACTTTCTTGGGGTCCAGTGCGGGCAGCTGTCCGGTTGCATCGGTGATAATCGACGATCCGTTTTCAGATGTCTCCATGATGATGTGTTCGGCAACGGGTTCGTCGGGCTCGGCGCGTGTATCGTTCGCGGACTCCGCCAGCGCGAACAGGCGGGATTGCTGGGTGGCGTTGTCGATGAGCTGTCGCAAATGAGCCGGGTCGACACCGCCGCGGATGACCTGGAAGACCTCTTTCTCACCGACGAGCGCTTCGCTACTGTCACCGGCCAGAAGGATTCCGATGGTCTCCGGAGACCGTTTCTTGGCTTCGCGGAGCGCCTCGGCCCCGCTCATGCCCGGTAGTTTCTGTGCCGAGACGATAACGTGGATGGGGATTTCGCCCAGGGTCGTCAGTGCTTCCGTGCCTGTCCTGGCACAGTGGACCGTATAGCGATCGTCGAATCCCGAACTGAACTTGTCCAGGGTCGCCTGCTCGCTATGCAGCAACAAAACCTGCGTTTTGTATTGGTTCAAAGACACCGACGTCCTCCGTAGACCTTATGTCCAATCGTGCGCGTACTCCCTGCGTGGTCGAAGTATATCCCCCGGATTACGGTTAAATGTCGCAGCGCACCGACATATTCCTTAATCTGTGACGCGGCGCACAGTGAAAGTGCAGGGCGCGTCACAGTTGGCTTTCGCCCGGTCAGGATGGTTTCGGCGGAGACGTTTTCGGGGCCATCGAGCGGGGCATTTGTCTCCCTCATGGCTCGCTTCGCTGTGCTTTACTTCGGTCGAAAAACGCCCCGCTCGATGGCCGATTGCAACTGCTCGACTCAGTCGCAGGAGCGAATCGCGACCTGGAATCGCGCGCCGAGGCGCGCGCCTGCGGCTCGTATCCGGGCCGGCCGGGAGGTTCCTCGCCCGAAGTAACGCGCAGCCGTGCGGAGCACGGCGAGCCATGAGGGAGGGGAATCAACCCGGTCGGCGCGCAGATGTCGGCGCAGCCGGGCCGGTAAACCTTCAGCGCCGTTCCTGC
>JBFEXY010000064.1:0-9759 GCA_041562415.1 Woeseiaceae bacterium | reverse complement strand
GTTTACCTGTCGCGGCGAAGACGCGAGCCGCATCTACTTTTTCGATCTGTTCGGCGCCGGGCTCGGCGCCATGCTCATCATCGCCCTGCTGTTTGCCGTGAGTCCGCAGATGGCCCTGGTGTTGCTGGTGCTGCTGCCGCTCGCGGGATCGGTGCTCGTGGCAACGACGCTCGCTTCGCGTTTGCCGCTGGGAATCGCGCAGCTCACCTGGCTCGCGTTGCTGGCATTGGGTATCCCGCAAACGCAGCTCGACTTGCGCATATCCGAGTACAAGGGCCTCAGCCAGGCCCTCCAGGTCATCGACAGCCGGGTACTGGGCCAGGCGTCGAGCCCGCTCGGCCTTATCACGGTCGTGGACAGCCCGACCGTGCCGGTTCGCCATGCACCGGGGCTAAGCTTCAATACCAGGCACATCCCGCCCGAACAGCTCGCCGTTTTCACGGATGCGGACGGCATGAGCGCTATCACGCGCTACGACGGCGACCCCGGGTCAGTGGCGTATCTCGGCGACCTGACGGCGGCGCTACCGTTCAGCCTGCTCGAGAAACCGGCCGTGCTGATTCTCGGCGCCGGCACCGGCAACGACGTGTTGCTTTCGCTGTATCACGGTGCGAGCCGGGTCGATGCCGTGGAACTCAATCCGCAGATGACGGAACTCGTGGCGCAGACCCACGCCGACTTTGCGGGGCATATATACGACGACCCGCGTGTCACTGTGCACACTGACGAAGCCCGCGGATTCGTTGCCCGCAGTGGCGGCAGATACGACCTCATACAGATAGGGCTGCTCGATTCCTTCGGCGCCTCCGGTGCCGGCGTGCAGGCACTCAACGAGAGCTACATCTACACGGTCGAGGCGCTGCGCGAGTACCTGGCCGATCTCGGGCCCGGCGGACTGCTCGCCATCACCCGCTGGATAAAGATGCCGCCGCGCGACAGCGTGAAATTGCTCGCTACCGCGATCGAGGCGCTGCGGCAGTCGGGCGTGAGCGAACCGGGCCGGCGCATTGCGATGATCCGCAGCTGGAATACGAGCACGCTGCTCGTTAGGAACGGCGACTTCACGTCCTCCGGGATCGAGCGAATCCGGGAGTTCGCGCGCTCGCGCTCCTTCGATACCGCGTACTTCCCGGGCATGCGTGCCGAAGAAGCGAATCGCTTCAACAAGCTCGAGGAGCCCTACGTCCACAACGCGGCCATCGCCCTGCTGGGCGACGGCGCAGGCGACTTCTACGAGCGTTACAAGTTCTACGTCGAGCCGGCAACTGACAATCGGCCCTACTTCTTCCATTTTTTCCGCTGGCAAACGCTGCCGGAAGTCATGGCCCTGCGCAGGGCGGGTGGTGCCGGACTGATCGAATGGGGTTACCTCGTGCTCGTCGCGACATTCGTGCAGGCAGCCGTGCTGGGTCTCGTCCTGATCCTGCTGCCGCTCTCTCTCGTGAAGCACGCCTGGCCGGCCGGCACGGGACGGCAGTTCGGCTTCTATTTCCTGCTGCTCGGGCTCGCTTTCCTGTTCGTCGAGATGGCGTTCATCCAGAAGTTCATCCTGTTCCTGAGTAACCCGCTGTACTCGGTCGCCGTCGTGCTGAGTGGCTTCCTGCTGTTCGCCGGGCTCGGCAGCGCGTCATCGGAGAAGTTGGCCAAACGTTTACCGTCGCCGGGCATTTCCCCCGTGACCATCGTGGTCGGTGCGATCGCGGCGCTGGCGCTGGTCTACGTGCTAATGCTGCCAATCGTATTCGCGCGTTTCATAGGGCTCGGGGATCCGGCAAAGATCCTCCTGTCGCTGGCACTTATCGCACCGCTGGCGTTTTTCATGGGCATGCCGTTCCCGCTCGGGCTTAGACGGCTGTCCGGAATCGCATCGGGATTCGTGCCCTGGGCGTGGGGCATCAACGGCTTTGCGTCGGTCGTCAGTGCCGTGCTCGCGACGCTGCTCGCGATCGAGTTCGGCTTCAACGCGGTGATCGTGCTGGCGCTCGTTCTGTACGCGCTGGCGGCCGGGGAGGCACGAGGTTTCCGCTGACGATCACCGACTCGATGTCGCGCGTGTTTCTTATGTCCTGCAGCGGATCGGACCGCAGGATAACGAGATCCGCTTTCGCACCTTTACGTATCGCTCCGCGCTCGGACAACCCGAGGACTGCGGTCGCATCCGCGGTCGCCGCGCGCAGCGCCCGCATCTCCGACATGCCGGCTTCCACCAGCAAGGCGAGTTCATCGTGCAAAGATGCGCCGGGCGGGACGAACAGGTCCCCGGCGTCGGTTCCGGCGAGCAGCAGTGCGTCTTCGCGGATCGCACGGGCCGTCATTGCCTGTTCCTGAACGAACTGCAGGCGGCGTGCCGCCCATTCCTCGGGGCTCAATTCGCCCAGCGCGTGCTCGCGCCGTGCGAGCCAGTCCTCCGCGACGATCTGCGGCATATCATCGACGCGGGCGAGTTCCAGGATGCCGGACATGTCCAGTTCGGTGCGCCGCTTGCGGACGATCAGTGTCGGCGTCAGCGCGACGCGGGCCTTCTTCAATCTGTCGAATACGGCCGAACAGGGGTCGGCTGTATCACCCGCGTCGCACAGGCCGCCAACCTCGACCGCCATGTGTTCGATGCCCGACATGCCGTGCTGCAACGCCGTGTCGAGGTCGAGGGAGGCGGGCAGGTGTCCGACGACGGGCAGGCCCTGGCGTTTTGCCTCGGCCATGGCGCCGAGAGCAGCGTCCTTCGGCAGCAGCGTGTATAGCTTCACGAAGTCGACGCCGCGGGCGGCGAGCGTGCGGACCGCCCGAACGCCATCCTGGTAAGACTCCAGCGCGAGCGACAAGGACGGATTGATCGGCTCCGGGCCGTCGAGGAAGGGCCCGGGTGCGACGAGGAACGGGCCGATTACGCCCGGTTGCTCGAGATACCAGCGCGCTTGCTGCAACACGTCGAGCTTGCCGCCCATGTCGCGAATGCCGACGACGCCGAAGCGGATGAATTCATCGAAGAACGTCTCGTAGACATCTTCGTGCCAGACCGCATGTACGTGCATGTCCCATAGTCCCGGGATCACCCAGCGGCCGCGGGCGTCAACCGAGGCAATGTCTGGAGTCGGACCGCAGTCCACGATGCCCGTAATCGTGTCCCCGCTGATGCGAATGCAGCGGTTGGCGGTAACCGTGCCGGACCCCGGGTCGATGACCGTCGCGTGGCGAATCTCGAGCGTTTCCGCGACGGGCAAGGTACTGCAGCCACAGGCGGCGAACGCGAGAACAAGGAGTGAGGCGACGCGCATGGGGCCAACATACCCCACGGGCGGAGCCTATGAAACGGTCGTTGCCCTGCTCGTCGCGGTAATGTCCAGCTCCGTACGGACCCGGTTACGGCCAGCTGTCTTGGCTTCATACAGCGCCAAGTCGGCCCGCCGGATCAGTGTCTCGGCATCATCGCTTGCCCGTGCCTGGGCGACGCCCAGGCTTACGGTCATGTGCAGGGTCGTCGAGTCCTCGATGAACGGGTCGGCCAGCACGCGTATGCGTATGCGTTCCGAGAGGTCGCGCGCCACGTCGAGCGACGCGTCCTCGAAAATGATCAGGAACTCTTCGCCGCCATAGCGACCAACGATGTCGCTGCTGCGGGCGCCGGTGACCATGCGGGTCGCGACATCATGCAAAACGCGGTCGCCGACCTGGTGCCCGTACGTGTCATTGATGTCCTTGAAGAGATCGAGATCGGCCATCACCACGCACAGCGGTTCACCGCTTTCTTGCGCACGGGCGAGCTTTTCTTCGAGCGCCTGCACGACAAATGCCCGGCTGTGGACCCGGGTTACGCTGTCGAATCGAAGACTGCGCCGCAGCAGCTCGCTTTCCTGCCGGCAGATCGTAATCGAGTCCTCGAGCCCATGCACTTCGGTCGAATGGTAGGTCTCGATCGCGAGCGACATGTCGAGCGAGGTAATCTTGATGATGAATTGCGCCAGTTCGGCGAAGGCGTCGGGTTTCTGCCTGATCTCATCCGGCACCAGGGACAACAGCATGTTCTGCAGCTGGCAGTAGAAACTCTGGTACAGGCTCAGCGATACACCCACGCGCTCGTGGGCCGCGCCAACTCGCAGGCGGCTCTCGAAGTAGTCGAGTGTGTCGAAGTCCTGGCCCAAATTCAGCAGGTACGTGCGCTGCGTCATCTTGAGGTGATTGATCCTGGACTGGTCCAGCTCCATCGACTGGAACTCTGCGGTCTGTTCCAGGGCGCCGTAAAAGTCCTCGATGATGCTGTCGACGTTCGGCTGGATGACGTGCGACTGCAGTTCCTCGGCGATCATCGGAACCGAGGGACCGCCGAGCCCAAGCAGGTTCAGGCGCTCGACGATGGCCGAACGGTCGAAGCCGAACTGTAGGCACAATTTGTTACTCATCGTCGCCGAGGAGTAGCCCAAGTGTAATGATGCTATCGGTCAGGGCGGGCCGGCCATATACGTATTATTGCCCACATATAGCGATGCAGGGCGGCGGGTCTTTTTCTGCCGCGGATATGGCACCGGTGCCGCCCGTGTGAAAAGATTGGCGCATGAACCTGCGTGCAATTTCGCTCGTTGCGCTGCCGGTCATCGCCTTGCTCACCCTGCACGGATGTGGTCCGTCCGGCGAGGGTATGTCGCACAGCGATGCCGCGCCCGTCATCGTGCGGCGCGGCAACGGGGAGGATCCCGAAACGCTCGACCCGGCCCGCGCCGAAGGGGTTCATTCCTTCAGCGTCCTCACCGATCTGTACGAAGGGCTGCTTGCGCTGGATGCCGACGGCAACGTCGTCGCCGGTGTCGCCGAGTCCTGGGAGGTGAGTGACGACGGTTTGCGTTACACCTTCCACTTGCGGGACGACGCGAAATGGTCAAACGGGAGCGCCGTAACGGCCGGCGACTTTGTTAACGGGATGCGCCGCACCCTGCAGCCCGATACGGCCTCCGCCTACAGCTTCCTGCTTTACCCGGTACGGAATGCCGAGGCCGTTGCGCGGGGTCGGCTGCCGGTTACCGAACTCGGCGTTTCTGCGCGAGACAAAACGACGTTCATCATCGATCTGCACGCGCCGGCACCGTATTTGCTGTCGATCCTGACGATGCCGATCGCATTTCCCCTGTTCGATGATGGCGGCGATCCCGCCGGTCGGTTCGCGGACCCGGACCGCTTCATCGGCAACGGGCCTTTCCTGCTGACCGACTGGCAGCCGGGCAGCCGGATACGGCTGCGCAGGAACCCGGCGTTCCGGGAAGCGGATACGGTTGCAATCGACGAAGTGCACTATTTGCCGATCAGTGAGCCGATGACCGAACTCAACATGTATCGCGCCGGCGAACTGGACATCACGTTCGCCGTGCCGGGGTCGCATATCCCCGCGCTCAAGCAGACGCACGCCGCTGAACTGAGGATCGCCCCGTTCCTTGCGCTCTACTACCTGGCCTTCGACCTCAGCGAGGCGCCTTTCGACAATCCGGCGCTGCGGCGGGCCTTGTCGATGGCGATTGACCGCGATGCGCTGGTCCGCATAACGGGCCGCGGCGAGCAGCCGGCTTTCGGGCTGGTGCCCGGGAGCGTCAATGGTTATGAGCCGGCTCGCTTCAGCTGGATGTCGCTGGCGCCCGAGGCGCGGCTGGAACAGGCGCGTGCGCTGTACGCACAGGCCGGCTACTCCGCGGCCGCGCCGCTGCAGGTAACCCTGCTCTATGACGCCGCCGATATTCACGAGACCATCGCACTTGCCGTGAGCGAGATGTGGCGCAAAGACCTCGGCGTCGATGTGCGACTCGAGAAGCGCGAGTGGAAACATCTCCTGGCTGCGCGCGAGAATCCCGCCGAATGGCAGGCAATGCCCTTTGCCTGGAGCGGCGACTACGATCATCCGGCCACTTTTACCGATCTGTTCCATTCGGCGAGCCCGCAAAACCTGCCCGGCTACGCGAACGATCGCTACGATGCCTTGCTCGATGAGGCCCAGGCCACGATCGACCGGGCCGACCAAATGCGCCTGTACGCGGCGGCCGAAGCCGTCGCCCTCGAGGATGTGCCGATCGCCCCGCTGTACTTCTTCGTGAGCAAGCACCTGGTATCGCCCGCCGTCGCGGGCTACGAAACCAACGCGCTCGACCGTCACCCGAGCCGTTACTTTAAAAAACAGTAACTTATTCGCGGTTCCGGAACCGCTCCTGCATACCGATCGCGCCTCGGGAGCCGCTCCTGCAGCTCGGCCGTCGCCGTGCAGGGGTGCTTTTCGAAGCGCGCAAACGCCTTTTTGCGCAAAAACGCACACGTTTCAATCGTTATGTAAAATTTAGTCCGCACCATTCTGGGGCAGTACCCGTGTCCAAATTCATCCGCAAATCAGCGCCTTAGCCGTACAGGGGAGGGGGGCTCAAGAATTAGTTTCAGATAAAAACAGATATTTAGCTTGCAATCCCGGATATGTGTGCATATCGTGCACACATATCCGGGATGTGAGACAAGCAGTGGAAGTGAAGGAACACGTAATTCGAAGTTGCCGATACCTGCTGTTGCCGGTGGTGCGCTTCCTGCTCAAGCACGGAGTGACCTGGAACGAGTTCGGCGAGCTTTCGAAGGAGGCTTACGTAAAAGTGGCACGCGAAGACTACGGAATAGAGGGCAGGCCCACGAATAATTCGCGGGTTGCCATGCTGACCGGCCTGAGCCGCCGGGAGGTCGCTCGCGTGCGCGACAACCTCCTCAACGGCCAGGAGCGTGCGTCGGAGCTGCAGGGCAACCAGATCTCGCGGGTCCTCACCGGATGGCACGTGGATGGCGAATTCACCAAAGAAGACGGCCAACCCATGGATCTGCCGCCGACTGGACCAACGGGGAGTTTGTCCGTTCTGTTAAAAAGATATGCTGGAGACCTGCCGCATGGAGCCATCCGCAAGGAGATGCAGCAGCGTGGCCTGATCGAGGAACTGGATAACGGCCATTTACGTGTATTGAAACGTGACTTTGTTTATTCAGAACTCGACCCGGAAATCGTTCGTATGCTCGGCCTCGCCCTGCACGACCACGCGGCGACGCTCGAGCACAACCTGGATCCGCAACGCCCTTCGCCGCGCAGATTCGAAGCGATCGCCAACAACGACCGAATCACGCCCCGCGCCTTCAATACTTTCCAGAAGCTTGTCGAGTCTCGCGGACTCGAGTTCCTGGAGGGGATCGACGCGTGGCTCTCGGATCATGAAATTGAAACCATGGAAGACAACGATGCCGACACTGTTCGCCTGGGCGTCGGTGTTTATCTGATTTACGACGACAGTGAACAACAAGGACTAGTGCAATGAATATTCAGTTGAGAAAACTCGGCGCAGTTTTAATTGTGGCCGTATTGACCGCTGCCGGATGCGGCGGCAGTAGCGGTGGCGGCGACAGTGTTTCTCCACCTCCGCCCACAACGCCTCCGCCCCCGCCATCGGGTGGCATCATTCGCTCCGGTGTTGCGGTGGGTGCGGGACCGATTACCGGTTTCGGTAGCGTTATTGTCAACGGCATCACGTATGACACGAGCGGTGCGACGTTTACTCGGGACGACAACCCTTCCTCGCAGGACGAGTTCAAGGTCGGCGAGACGGTTATCGTGAAGGGCACGATTGAAGACGACAACACGAACGCGGTTGCCCAGACGGTCGAACTCGACGAGCTCGTGAAGGGCCCGGTCAGTTCTGTCGTCGGTAAGCAGATAACGGCGATGGGTCAGACCATCACGACGGGCGACACGACGTCACTTGATGACAGCTGTAATGCGTCGCTTGCAGACCTCTCGCCGCTGCTCAACGCGTTTGCGATCGAAGTCTACGGTTCTGCCGACGGGACGGATGTGATCACGGCGACGCGTATCGAGTGCAAGATCGAAGCGGACTTCATTGACGACGAGTTCGAGGTTAACGGCATCGTGGACACCCACGACTTGGGCAATATGACGTTCACGATCAACGACCTGGAAGTCGATTACAGCGGAGCGCTGTCCATCGATGACTTCCCCGGTAGCCAGATTAATGTCGGGGACCCGGTGGAAGCCGAAGGTCCGCCGGCGAACTTCAACAAAGGGACCCTGGTATTGACCGCGACGAAGGTCGAGTACAAGGGTGGCGCGCTGGCCGGTAACGAAGGCGATCACTACGAAGTCGACGGCTTCATCATGGACTTCGTGTCCGAGACGCAGTTCAACTTGCGCGTCGGTACGCTTGTACTCGCTGTGACGACGACGCCGGGTACCACCCTCTATGAAGGCGGTTCGGCAACAGATCTCGGGGACAATCTGAAGGTTGAGGTCGAGGGTGAACTCAACAGCGAGGATATCCTGGTGGCGACCAAGATCGAGATCAAGACGTCGACTAATGTCCGCGTTACGGGCCAGGTTGACGAGGTTGTTGGCAACGTCATCACAATCCTCGGTATCGCCGTGAACACAGACAGCTTGACGACGCGATTCGAAGACAAGCGCGACGATGCAACAGACTTCGGTGTTGGCAGCATCATGCCCGACGACTACGTCGAGGCACGCGGTCAGGAACAGCCAGAGGGTGAAATCACGGCCTTCCTGATTGAGCGTGACGATTTCGATCCGAACTCCGACGACACCGAACTGCGTGGCTTCGTTGTAGAAGGCAGCGTAATCGGTACGAGTTCCTTCGTGATCCTTGGCGTCACGGTAACCACGAACTCCGTCGAGATCTACCGCGATGAAAATGACGTGCCATACAACGATCCTGCTGACTTCTGGGCCGCTGTCGGCTCGGGTGGCGTCATCGTTGACGTGAACGGTCGCGAAGAAGACGACGGTACGCTGACTGCACGTGAGCTGCAGCTGGAAATGGAATGAGCGATCCAGTTGTAGCGAAGTAACCGGTGGCGCCCCGGACACGGAGGCCCGGGGCGCCAACCGAACCAAGAGCGAAAAAAACAATGAAAAGATCCGCACTAATGTATTGCTGCCGTAGCGGTAAACGCTCCGGAAACCTCAGGCGCACCGTCGAGGTGGCTCGCAAGCTGAGCGACACCTTCGATGTCACGGTGCTGATGGGGGATGCAATAGCCGAGCGGATCGAATTTCCCGACAACATCCAGACGGTACTCCTGCCGTCGCTGGGCATCGACCCCGACACCAACGTCTTCGATATCCGCCGTTCCCAGGAACTGCGGGACCTGATCAAGGCCCGACGCAACGTCCTCGTACGCGAGTTCGAGCGACTGAAACCCCGCGTCGTCGCCATCGAGGACTTCCCGTTCCGCCAGCATGCGCTGCGCGGCGAGATCCTGCCGCTCGTCGAGCGGGCGCGCAACGGCGTCTACGGCGACACGCTCGTGGTGGCCATGACCGACGGCATCGTGGCCGAAGACGATGAGCGCGACGATGCGCACCGGGACCAGACGGCACAGCTGCTCGAGAAGTACTTCGACATGGTGATCGTGCAGTCCGACCCGGTATTCGCGCGCATCGAAGAGTTCTTCCAGCCGCAGAACGTCATGCGCGTGCCGGTCTATCACACGGGCTTCGTGTCGTCCGCGAACGGTGCGCAGCCGGCCGACCCGGCGATCATGCCGGACACGGTCCTGGTATCCGCAGGTGACGGCGAGCACGGCGGGCCCCTGTACCGCGCGGCGGTGGAGGCACACAAGATTCTCGGTTCGACGCTGCTCCTGCCAATGAAGATCGTGGCGGGCCAGGGACTGCCCGAGGACGAATGGAAGGACCTCGTGGCGATCGCCGACGAGTCGCCGGACCTGACT
>JBFEXY010000063.1:0-9843 GCA_041562415.1 Woeseiaceae bacterium | reverse complement strand
CCTTGACGGTACCAGCGAGCTGTATCGCGCCCCCGTAGAGCAACAATTTTTCGGTCAGGGTGGTTTTGCCGGCATCCGGGTGCGAGATGATCGCGAACGTCCGGCGCCGGCCGACTTCGTCAGCGATCATAGGAAATCAATTTCTTTGCAAGTACTGCGGCGTCTTCACGCCCTTCGGTGGCCTGATAGTAGGCGGGCCGCCGCGCCACCTTGTGAAAACCCTTCTTACGGTACAGGGCGAGCGCCCTCACGTTGGACGGCCTCACTTCGAGAAAGATCTCGCGAACCTTGGCCGAGCGCGCCTGCACCAGGATCGCATCGAGTATTTGCTCACCGTAACCGAGAGAGCGGTAGTTCGCATCGACGCAGAGGTTGAGAATATGTGCTTCGCCCGCAGCAATCGAGAGGATGCCGTAGCCCACGACGCGGCTGTCCCGCTCGAGGACGATGCAGTGATAACCCGCAAGCAGGCAGTCGCGGAACACGCCGTGACTCCAGGGAAATTCGTAACTGCGTCGCTCGATATCCGAGACCATCGGCAGGTCATCGTGCCCCATGCCACGAATCCGCACGGGCGGTTCGGCAATCGACCGTATCATGCTGCCGCTCCCGCCATCACTTGCATCGCCAGGCAAAGATCGTCCCAGGATTTGCGCTTCTGTGACGGACTGCGCAACAGGTATGCCGGATGATAGGTAACGACCAGCGGCATGTCGCCAAGATGGTGCACCTTGCCCCGCAGGCGCCCCACGGGCACATCGGACTGCAACAGCTGTTGGGCCGCGACGCGCCCGACGGCCAGGATGATCTTCGGCTGAACCAATTCGATTTGCCGTTCCAGGTAAGGCCGGCAGGATGCCGCCTCGTCGTGGCTCGGATCGCGATTGTTCGGCGGCCGGCACTTGAGAATATTTGCAATGAATACGCTATCCCGCTTTTCACCGATAGCGAGCAACATTTCGTCGAGCAGCTTGCCGGCGCGGCCTACGAACGGTTCTCCGCGCCGGTCCTCTTCGGCGCCCGGGGCCTCGCCAATGATCATCCAGTCGGCAGCGGGATTCCCCACACCAAAGACCGTCTGAGTGCGACTCTCACACAGACGACAGCGCGTGCACGAGGCGACCGCCGAACGCAATTCGTCCCAGCCAAATTCAGCGGAACCGGTTTCTGTCCCGGGGTCCGAATGCTCGGGCTCGACGTCTGGCTGGTCCCTCGGGACCCAGATGTCGATTCCCATCGCACGCAAGTACTCGCGGCGCGCTTGTTCGGACTGCATCATATTCGTGATTCGGGTATCAGTTGGCCGGTGGTTAGTTTGCCATGGCAAACCGCGCAATACACCGGACCTGGTATCAGGATGAGGGTAACTTGCCAATAACATCGAGACCCGCGGTAACCCGTTGCCCGGGTTTGACCAGCACCCTGGCATTGATCGGCAGGTGCAGCTCCGCGATGCGTGTCAGCCGCAGGTAAGCGCACCGCTGACCCTGGCCAATACGCTCGCCGTAGCGAACGAACGCCGCGGGGGCGAAGCCCAGACGATAGCCATGGAACTGGAGCACGACATCCTCGCCCTCGTCCGTCTGCACCCACAACGCGTTGGTGCGATAGTCGACGACCTTGTCGGCGGCCAGCGTATTGAGATCCTTTATGACCCCTTCCACCGGACAACGCGCCGTGTACGTACCGAGGACGTCGATTCTGATGAAAATGCGATGCGCCTCACCTTGCAGGACGCCACGGTCGACCAGGTCGAGCGTGGTGATACAGCCGTCGACCGGGCTTACCACACCGGTGGGAATCGCGGGAATCTCCCGTCGGGGATCCCTGAAAATCACCCAGAACAATCCAATAAGCATGGCAGGCAGCAGCATGAACACCGGTCCGAGGAACCGGAACGCCAGCCAGATGCCCAGCACGCCTGCGAGCATGAAGGGTATGCCCTCGCGGGCTACAAAAGGGTTTCTTCGGCCGTACAAGAATTGCCTCGCGGGATACAAAACGCCGCACCATCCTCTTCTTTTACGGGGCAGTCAATACGTTTTGTCGCAGAAACGGCGGCAATACCCGCACAGAGCGCAGCTTTCGGCTAGAATTCGCGGCTAATTCAACTCGGTACCACAACATGCGCTATTCGGAATTCGGTCTCACGACTCTCAAGGAAGTACCTGCGGAAGCAGAGATCGTCAGCCATCAACTGATGCTCAGAGCAGGCCTGGTACGGCGACTGGCTTCCGGGCTCTTTACCTGGATGCCCCTGGGTCTGCGCGTGCTGCGCAAGGTCGAAGCGGTAGTCCGCGAGGAAATGGACCGTGCCGGCGCACTGGAGTTGCTGATGCCCGCGGTGCAGCCTGCAGAACTTTGGCAGGAGTCGGGGCGCTGGGAAGAGTATGGCCCCCTGCTGCTGCGCATGCACGACCGGAATGAGCGCGAATACTGCTTCGGGCCGACGCACGAGGAAGTAATCACCGATATCGCCCGCAGAGAGCTGCGTAGCTACAAACAACTACCGATTAACTTCTACCAGGTGCAGACGAAGTTCCGCGACGAGATCCGCCCGCGATTCGGCGTGATGCGCGCACGGGAGTTCATCATGAAAGATGCCTATTCGTTCGATCTCGACGAGGACGGCATGAGGGCGGCCTATCAGAAAATGCACGCCGCCTACACCGCTATCTTCGAACGTCTGGGTCTCAGATTCCGGGTCGTGGACGCGGACAGCGGCGAGATCGGCGGCAGCCGTTCGCAGGAGTTTCATGTCCTGGCGGACTCGGGTGAGGACGCGATCGCCTATTGTGATGCGGACAACTACGCCTCAAACATTGAAATGGCCGCCACGGAGGTTCCCGCCGCGGAACGCCCTGCCCCGGCCCGGGAAATGCAAAAGATCGAGACGCCCGGAGCGAGGACCATCGAGGCCCTGCGCAAGTTCATCGGCATCACCGCCGAGCAGACGCTGAAGACCCTGATCGTCGAGGGCGAGGAGCAGCCGGTCGCACTGGTGCTGAGGGGAGATCACGAACTCAACGCCGTCAAGGCGCAGAAGATCCCCGGCGTAGCCACGCCGCTCACGATGGCCGATTCGGAAACCGTTCGCCGCGTAACCGGCTGCGAGCCCGGATTCGCGGGTCCGATCGGGCTCGAGATTCCGGTTTACTATGACCACGCGACAGCCGTCATGGCGGATTTCGTTATCGGCGCAAACGAAGCCGACATGCATTACACCGGCGTGAATTTCGGACGCGATATCGATGAGCCCGAGACGGTCGACCTGCGCAATGTCATGGAGGGCGATCCGACTCCCGGCGGCTCGGGCACCCTCTCCATTGCGCGCGGCATCGAGGTGGGGCACATCTTCCAGCTGGGCGCCAAGTACAGTACCGCGATGGGAGCCAGCGTGCTCGACAGCGACGGCAAGGATCGCACGCTGCAGATGGGCTGCTATGGAATCGGCGTCACGCGCATCGTCGGCGCGGCGATCGAGCAGAACCACGACGATCGCGGCATCATCTGGCCCGAGCCGCTGACACCGTTCAACGTCGTACTCGTACCGATCAACATGCACCGCTCCGAGGCCGTGCGCGAGGCGGCAGAGAGCCTTTACGCCGACTTGCGGGAACAGGGCCTGGACGTACTGCTCGACGACCGTGACGCGCGCCCTGGCGTCAAGTTTGCCGACGCCGAGCTGATTGGCATTCCGCACCGGCTGGTGATCAGCGAGCGCAACCTTGCCAGCGGCGAATTCGAGTACCAGCACCGGCGTGATACGGAATCGCGCAACCTGAAACGTGAAGAGGCTCTCAATCTACTCAAGGAACACGCCATAAACTAATGTTTCGTATAGAATAAGTTTCGCACATGGACATGCTTGTACGAATCAGTGTCTTCGCCCTGCTGGCGGCCTTTCTGCTGCCGGCTGACGCGCGCGCCGATGAGGGACCGGACCCCGAGCTGCGCGAAATCCTGCGCGTGGCGGCCAGCGAATCGGACAGCTTTCCGGACCGCTTCGAGGCCGAAGTCTGGCTGACCGACATGTCGCGGCGCCTTGCGCGGCACGTCAGCGACCCCGAGGAACGCATCAAAATCCTGACCCGCGTTCACTACGAGGCCAGCCGCGTTGAACTCCCGCCCGAACTGATTCTCGCGGTCATCGAAGTCGAGAGTAATTTCGACCGCTATGCGATTTCGGTGGCCGGCGCTATTGGCCTCATGCAGATCATGCCCTTCTGGCTCGACGAAATCGGCCGCCCGAACGACAACCTGTTGCATATCAATACCAATCTGCGCTACGGCTGCACGATCCTGCGTTTTTACTACGACAAGGAGAAAGGTGACCTGCGACGGGCGCTCGGACGCTATAACGGTAGCCTCGGCAAGCGCAAGTATCCCAACAAGGTGATCGACAAACTGTCGAAAAAGTGGTTCCAGGCCTAACCGGTACGAAAGCTGCGCGGCGCCTCCAGCTCGACATCGCGCGCGAATACCTCATCGACGCGCGCGTGGGCCGGACCATCGTGGAGCCACTCGCCAAGCTGCTCAAGCGCCGCAAGCTCACCGCAGGCAAGTACCTCGACATCGCCGTCCGGCAGGTTGATCGCATGGCCCGTTAAGCCGAGCGACTCGGCAACGTCGCGGGTGCTTGCGCGAAAGAAGACGCCCTGGACGCGCCCCTTTATCGTATACAGTCGGGCGGCGGGCATCGCGAACTCAGTCGACGCCGCCGTCCTTCGAGGCCTCGCTCATTTTCAGGGCCTGTTGCGCCCGAAGCTTTGCCTCCAGAGCATCATTTCGCGCCTCCCGGTATTGCTGGCGGTCCAGCCGCTCCTCTGCGTTCTGGAGGTACTTTTCTGCCTCCTGCAGCTCCGTCGCTGCAAGCTCGGCGGCACCGGCCTCGCGCGCAACGGTAATTGCCTGCCTCGCATCGCTCATCTCCTGAACGGGGGGCGCCGTCTCACACGCAGCGAGAAGCAGCAGCGCGAAAGCGCCGGTGAGGCACGCAATTGTCCGGATTGGCGTCATTGTTGTTATTTTGAAACGCGGAGCCGAAAAAAGCTACCAACCATCCTTATTTGGGTCAAGCAGACAAATTGCCGCTGACGCCTTCCGGACAGCCTGCTAGAGTTCGCAGCTGTCGTTTTCCCCCAGGTACCGCCGACAGACCATGACTATCACTATCTACCACAACCCGCGCTGCTCCAAGTCCCGGAAAACACTGGAATTAATTCAAAATTCCGGGGTTCGTCCGACGGTGGTCAGGTACCTCGAAGATCCGCCAGGCGCCGAGCGCATTCGCGAACTTGCTGCCACGGTCGGTGTGCCCGTATCCGAGCTCTTGCGCCGCAACGAGGACGAATTCAGGCAGGCCACCGATCTTCCCGATTTGGACGACGACGCGTCGCTTGCCGCCTGGCTCGCGCAGCATCCACGGGTCATGCAGCGCCCGATTGTGATCGATGACAGCGCTGGCACGGCGATTATTGGCCGCCCACCCGAAAACGTCGAGGAGATCCTGCCGTCATGAGCGACATCCTCGTGCTTTTCGATTCGCGCAACGGCATGACGGAAGCGCTTGCGCGGGAGATATGCCACGGCGTCGATTCGGTACCGGGTATGGCCTCCCGTCTGCGCACCGTGCCGGCCGTGTCCAGCACCGTCGAGACCCGCGATGCAGCCGTACCGGCGTCCGGGCCGCCTTACGTGGAACTATCTGACCTGGCCGAGTGCGCGGGGCTCGTGCTGGGCAGCCCAACTCACTTCGGCAATATGACCGCACCGCTCAAGTACTTCTTCGACAGTACCGTTACCGAGTGGCTATCGGGAACGCTGGACGGCAAGCCCGCAGGCGTTTTTACCTCGACTTCCTCGCTTCATGGAGGCCAGGAGACCACGTTGCTGACCATGGCCATACCGCTGCTGCATCACGGCATGATCTATGTCGGCCTGCCCTACGCCGAGCAAGCATTGTCAACGACGACAACCGGCGGTTCCCCCTACGGCGCCTCTCACGTCAGTTGGAGCCGGGAGTCGGACAGCCTGTCCGATGACGAGAAGACACTCGCGCGGGCGCTCGGCAAACGCGTCGCCGACGTCGCGAAGCGGCTCGGCGGCTAGAGCGGCAGGCGAGCTGCCTAACCGGACCGCAGAACGTCTTTCACGAAGGGGATCGTCAGCCTGCGCTGGGCACGCAGCGCTTCTAGATCGAGCATGTCGAGAAGCTCGTAAAGGCTGCGCATATCTCGCCTGCTGCGGGCCATCAGGTAGCGCGCCGTGTCACCAGGCAATTCGAGCCCGCGATGGCTGGCGCGCATTTGCAGCGCTGCGACGCGGCCCGCTTCGTCGAGCTCCCGGATATGGAAGGTTGCCAGCCGCTGTAGACGGCTACGAAGGTCCGCGAGAACGATCCCGCTCTCTCGCGGCGCGGAAACGGCACTTACGACCAGGTGATGCCCGGCCTCGATGACGTCGTTGCACAGGATGAAGAGGCCACGTTCCCACGTCTCTTCACCGGCAACGGTGTCCAGGTCATCGATACACACGAGGTGCCTGGTATCGAGGCCCTCCAGCAACGCAGGCCCGGCTCCCGCCAGCTCCGCAAGCGGTAGATAGGCTGAACGATCGCCGAAGCGCTCACAGGTCGCCTGCAGCAGGTGCGACCTCCCGGATGCAGCCGGGCCCCAGATCCACGCACCCTGGCCCGGTTCCGCCGTCGTCAACGACCTGAGATAGTCGACAGCAGGCTCGTTCCCGGCAGCGAAAAAGGTATCGAAGATTGCGTGATCGGCAAGCCGCAGCGGTAAAGCGAGCTGACTCAAGACGATTCCCCGTCCCCGGCATCGGGATGGCCGGCGTCGGCAGTGGCCTCGCGGAGTTCCTCGGCTTCCTGCGGATGTTCCTCGAGATAGGTCTTGTACGCGTAGCGTACGACTACCGAGAGCACGGCGGCCGCAGGCAACGCCAGCAGGATCCCGAAAAAGCCGAATAGCTGTCCGCCAGCCGCGACGGAAAAGATGACGAGTACCGGGTGCAGGCCGATGCGGTCTCCCACCAGCTTGGGCGTAAGAACCGATCCTTCGATGAGCTGCGCGATCGTAAACGTCGCGAACACGCCTACCAGTCGCCATAACGGGTCAGGTTCCAGTACCACTGTGAAAGTTGCCAGCAGGATCCCGAATACGAGGCCGAGATAGGGAACGAAGCTGACCAATCCCGATACGACACCGATCGCTACCGCGAATTTCAGGCCAACGAAACTGAGGCCCACCGAGTAAATGACGGCAAGCGCCATCATGACGAGCAACTGTCCTCGCAGGAATGCGCCCAGCATTTCATCGGCGTCCCGGACGAGGCCGAATATCGTATCGCGCTGGCTCAAGGGCACCAGTGCTCCGCCGCGCGCAACGATCAGATCCCAGTCACGCAGCATGTAAAACGTCAATATCGGCACGAGGAACAGGCTGATGACCGCTGTGGCCAAAGCACCGCCGGACTCGGCAACGCCAAGCAGCACCTTGCCTCCCCAGTTTCCCGCCATTTCGCTGTAGCGCGCGAGAAACGGGCCGATGCCAACGTCGTCGCCCAGGTCGATGTCGAGGAATTGCGCAGCCCACGGCAACCAGACCTGCTCGACCTGGGCGCCGATCGCAGGCAGCGCGCTCAGCAAGGCGCCGATCTGGTTGCGGATTAGGGGCACGATCAGCAGGATCAGCAACCCGAGCGTCAGAAACGTCAGCAGGAAAACCGCAACAACGGCAAGCGTACGCGGGAGCTTGAGTTTCTGCAGACGGTCCGCCAGCGGGTCGCCAACATACGCGAGCAACGCCGCCGCCACGAACGGTGTCAGTATCGGGGCAAGCAGATACATCAGCCAGCCGGTCAGCCCGATTGCGATGAGCCAGTTGATACGCAGGTCAGACTTCATTCGTTCCTCCGTCGCGCGCGCGGCGAGACCACGACCATACATAGTCCGCGCCGCTGATCACCACGGTGACCAGTATCGAAGCCCCGAGCACGGTCTGGGTTATCGCGTCAGGCCATCCGAAGCCTGCATGACTCAGGACGAAAAACAGGAACAGCAGTTCGAGCGCCGTATTCAGCTTGCTTATTCGCGACGGTTCGCCCTCTACCGGTTCGATAAGGAAGTTGTAGGCTACAGCACCGCCGAAGATGACGACATCGCGCAAAATCACGATGATCGCCAGCCACGCGGGAATCTGTTGTACCCAGGCCAGCGTGATAAACATGCCCGCGACCAGCAGCTTGTCTGCGACGGGATCAAGGAGCCCACCCAGCCTCGTCTGCCAGCTGAACCGCGTTGCCAGGTAGCCATCGAGACCGTCCGAAAAGCCTGCAAAGAAAAACAGGCCGAGCGCCCATCCATACTGGTCGCGCAGGATCAGCATCAGGATCGGCACGATCAGCGCTATGCGCATCAGCGATATTGCGTTGGGAATCCAGCCAAGATACATCGGCAAGGGCCGTCAGGGACTGTAGAAGAATTCCAGCGCGGCCGCAGAGGAATCGCCAGGAAACGGTGCATTTTCGAACCGATCCTGCTCGATCAGACCACTCAAGCGCAAGGCCCGCGCCAGCCTCTCGGCTCCGCCATGTGCTTCGACCCGGTACAGTATCCTGTCTCCTTCGACGGAGACTATCGCAAGGCTCTCCACGACATTCAGGTCCGACAATATTCGTTGCACGCTGCCGTAAGCATCCACGGTGTTGATTCCCGCAACACTGAGTTCGACGCTCTGCAGCGTCGCATCGCCACCAATGGCAAATTCGGCTGCGAGCATATCCGCCACGAGATTAACCACGAGTTCCGGTTCGCCGGTCCAGGCCCGCTCCTCACCGGCAAAATGATAGGTCCAGCGGTTGCGTTGACTCGAATCGGCGCGGATACGCCCGATCAGTACCGAATTCGCCTCGTAGCGTTGCGATGCGTCGAGGATCAGTGCATCGAAGCCTCCCCAGATATCCGGAAATGTAACCCTGGCCAGGTCCTCGGTGTCTAACAATGGAAAAGCCACCGGCAAACCGCGGCGCTCGGCGACGTCGAGCACGCGCTGACGCAGCAAGCGGTTCCGGTCAATCGTGCGCGCCTCGTCGTCGCTGCGCTCTGGATCGTCGGCGCCGATCACCTCCCTCTCGCCCTGTCCCCAGTCCACGGCAAGCCAGATAAGCGTCAGTGGACGTTCGCTGCCCCAGACCGGCTGCCCGTTGCGCCGCAAGACTTCCTCCACGGCGTTGCCGTCGAATCTCACCCACAAGGTGTCTTCCTCGCCAGGGCTGAACTGCACGACGTAAGACGCAGGATTCGGAAACAGGAGATCGAACAATTCCGGGTCACTGAACACGCCGGAGCCCGAGACCCGCAACAGAACCTCCGCAAGCGCGCTGCGGTAGGCGGCCAGCCGGGGATCGTCTTCATCAGGATCGAGCATCACTTCGGCCGTATAAAGCGACGTCATTTCGACGGCAGAAACGACGCCGGGCGGCGCGACCATGACCAGGAGCAGCGCGAGACAGGCGATGGACCGGCGAATCGCGGCCGGCGAACTCAAATCCGGGAGTATAAGCAAGGGTGGTTTCCCCGTGGATGCCCAGCGACTATTATATCGCCCTCTCAGAAATTGCCACTTATCGATGGCCAACAAAAATCTGACCTACAGAGATGCCGGTGTCGACATCGACGCCGGTAACGCGCTCGTCGAGCGTATCAAGCCCATCGTGGCGGCAACCCGCAGACCGGAAGTCATGTCGGGTATCGGCGGCTTCGGCGGACTATTCGCGCTGCCGCCAGACCGCTACCGGGAGCCCGTGCTCGTCTCGGGAACCGATGGTGTG
>JBFEXY010000062.1:0-9926 GCA_041562415.1 Woeseiaceae bacterium | reverse complement strand
TGTTCCGGTCTCACCGCCACGACCAGCGATACCTTTTTCGATCTCGTCGATCCAGAGGACACAGGGTGACATGACATCGGCGGTCTTGAGAGACTCACGCAGCTTGCGTTCGGTCTCCCCGTGATACTTGTCATAGAGCGCAGCGAAATCGAGCCTGAGCAACGGCACGCTGAAAATACCGGCAGTCGCCTTGGCAGCCAGGCTCTTGCCGCAACCCTGCACACCAGTTAGTAGTATCCCTTTCGGGGGATCCAGGTGCGCAGCGTCGTTATCGCGTCGGAATGCGGCCTTGCGCTGGCTAAGCCAGGTTTTCAGTCGATTGAGGCCGCCTACGTCGCTAAACCGAGCGGTGTCGTATTCGAAGTGCAATGCCCCGCCCTGATTGAGTAACTCGTACTTGGCCTGCATGACGCCGGGAAGATCGCTGCGCGTTATTGCGCCGTCGACCTGGATCGCATTGCGTGCGAGTCGTTCCGTGTCGGCGTAGGTGAGGCCCGCGAGGTTGCGGACAAGCATTTCGTATGCTGTTGGGTCAACCTGGACCTGCAGGCCGGAGTTTTCGGCCGAGTATTCTCTGGCGACCGACTCAATGATGGCTTTACGGTCGGCATCGCCCGGTAGCGCTATGTCCACCCGTGCACTGAATGCCTCTAGCTCCCGCGGCAGCTCTATTTTGTGGCTGATGAAAACCAACTGCCGCGGTATGTCCGGGTAGTGAATGCAGATGTCTTTGATGAGGCGGATATGCACCGGGTCATCGAGAAATGGATGAAAATCGAGCAGGGTGTAGATTCCGGGTTTCGACACTGCGCGAATGTGTTTGAGTACGTCGGCAGGTTCGGAGTTCACCAGCTGCGGCGCGAGGTCGATGTCCAGCCGCTGTAGCCCGTCGGTGATGGTCCAGCGAAACAGCGGCATGTACTCGGCTGTCGACGACCGCATGCCGATGGCCTGCAACAATCGGAGCACTCGTCTTTCGTCGCGCGTCTCCATGACAATCAACGGAGTGCGCGAGCGCAGAATGATTTCGAGGTCCTGGCGGCGATCCATACGGATGACGAGGTCTGAGTCTAGGGTTGGGTCATCTTACGGCAACCCGGCAACTTGTCGATGTGGAGTGCGTCCGGGTTTTCGCCAATGATCTCGCGTACGAGGCGGTCCAGGACGTCGACGTCGAGTCTGCCGTGCTCCGCCACGATTGAACCCAGCAGGTCGTCGAGATTTCTGCCACCATCCGTTTTGCGGCGAATTTCCCCGTCAAGTTCCAGAAATACGCTTACCGCCTTGGCAGTGGTCGCGCCGGACGAAGGGCCTCCGCATAACGTATCCGATGCGCGCGCCCATTTCTGCTGGGCCCTCCGAGCCCGATCGTATCGGGGCCGTGAGATGGTGCCGCTGCGGCGAAGCAGTTCAAGGCTGTAAAATTCGGCGAGTCCTTCGACGATCCAGTCGTGCTCGTGGTCCGTCTCGAAGTCGAGAGCGACGTGCATGATTTCGTGAAGCAACGTGCTGGTGCCGTTCTCGCTCAACAACGGCCGCTCGGCATGGATGTACAGTGAAGCAGGGGCGGACAGGCCGCCACGCCACATGGGCTTGCCCGCACTGACTATCGTAATTCGCGGCGGCAGGTCCGCAACGATTCGCGCGAGTTCGGGCAATGTCCAGTTGAGGAGCGCCAGGATATCGAGCCGGCGAACACCATTGTCGACCGGGGCCGCAACCGTAACCCTGATCCCGGCGATACTGTCCCTGCGTACGCCGAGATCGCCCATCACGATCCAGCCTTTCGGTTGCTTGAATCGCCGCTGCTCGCGACGAACGATGAACATACCGTCGTCTTCCGCATATTCGGTGGTCACGGACCAGCCATCAGGCAGGTCGAATGCGAGACGGGTAACGCTGCGCGCGCCTTTCAAAGTGCGGGTGACGGCACTGGGAATAATGTCCTCGGCACGAAACAATCCCCAGTTCTCACCAAGCCAAGCGTCGTGACCGTTCCCGTTTCGCAGGTGGGGGACACTGACTCGCCAGCGTAGCGTGCCGCCTTGCACCGGGGGCAACCAGCTCAGGGCGCTGCCATTGCTTTCGATCTCGCCGTCGCCGACGAAGTCGGTGAATCGGTTTCCAGGGGTCCGGAATCGCACTTCCCGCAAGAGGTGCCCGGGCTGCCGCAATTCGAGTTCGACAACCACTTCGGCCCGCTGAGGATCGGGGATAACGCGGTAGTCGATTTCGTACTCACCCGGTGTCTTCGGGTCCGCAGATTCGGTACTCGGCCCGCCGCAGGCCATGACCGGGGCGACGAGCAGAAAGAAGACTAGCCGGCGGAGCAGCGCGGCGGGCGGGTTTTCCGCGTCCGCGCGACGATTATGATGGCCTGAGATACAGTTCATACGATTTTGGGGCTCCCCGGCGTATCCTTTTTCGCGTCGTCGCATTGAGTCGTAACTATGATAGCCCACTCGCATCGCTACTTTCCCCGTGGTTCATTCGTGCTCCTCGGCGCGCTTTTGCTGACCGCTTGCGCCGGTCCCAAACTGGCGCCGAAGCAGCCGGGCGAAGTATCAATTGCAAAACGGACGCCCGCAAGCGTTGGCGAGCGGGCTGCTGCGGTTGCTCTGCAGCAGGTCGGTGCAGCATATCGCTACGGTGGCGCATCGCCCGCCGGCTTTGACTGCAGCGGGCTCGTGCAGTACGCGTACCGGCAGGCCGGCAAGAGGGTGCCGAGAACGACCAGTCAGTTGTGGAACTCGGCCGGGGCGATTCCTCACAACGACCTGCAGGTCGGGGACCTGTTGTTTTTCCGTTTCGGCGGCAAGATGTCGCACGTCGGCATTTACGTTGGCGACGATCAGTTCGTGCATGCGCCGTCTAGCGGCAGGTTCGTAACCGTGGAATCGCTGGGTGCGGAGTATTACAGTCGGGCGCTAATACGTGCGGGCCGGCTGCGGTAGCGTCGCCCGCCCACCGGCTCTTGTCAGACTTCGGGTTCGTCGACGATGAAATCTCGAAGCTGATCGGCGAGCCCTTTGCATGCCGCTGCCCTGGCGCGTGCGATCAGCGGGATCGGTACCACCAGTGCGGGGAGGAACGAGGTACCGCTTACGTCCGCTGTGACTGAGCCCGCGGATTCGAGACCTTTCAGGTCCCATACCGCAGCATTGTAGTCAGCGTCGTTTTGCCACCAGGCGAAGCCGAAGCAGCCACCGCCGCCCGGGCCTGCCGCGCAGGAGAGACTGCCGCCGCCGGCCACCCGGTCAGTATCGCCGTCGAGCCAGACGATATAACGCACCTTCTGTTCGGCGATACGCTCCGCGACGCCAGGGCGCTCCATCAGCTTCGGTAGTCCCTTGGTTTCAGCCGGGGCCGTCCTCGGTTCAAACCACGGAAACAAGGAGTCGACGAATTGTTTATGAGGAATGACCCGTAAACCCTTCGAACCACGTGAAAGGGCGTCCTCGACGCAGTTTATGTACTTGTCCTCGGTCTCATTGCCGAGGTGATAACTCTTGGCGAGTATCACGATCGATTCGCCGGCTTCGATGCCGGTGATACCTTCGCGCGCGTCCTCGACGCGCGACGTAATGCAGCCACTCAGCGCCAGCGCTGCAAGACCGGCCGTCAATATCCTGCCCAAGCGATTGGTGAACTCAGTCATTGCTGCTTCCCTCCGGGATGCTCTCCCGTAACTCGTCTTCATCCGGATCCATCGACAGCACCGCTGGCCCGGCCACCGGTCCAGGCGGCGGCAGGGTCACCTGGCGGCGTTTCGGCAACTGGCTTCTAGTGTCTCTGGGTGCCTGTTCCTCCTGCGTCGCCATGCTCGCGGGCTTGCCGGCGGCAAACGTCGTGGCAGGCCGATCTTTAAGGGCCGATATGGCCGTCGACTTGTCGAGGTTCATGATCATGAGTGCTGCGGCATCACGCATGGCCAGGATTGCGGCGCGTTTCAAAGGCTCGTCGCCCGTAAGCCCGAATTCCTCGCTCTTGCCGTAAGCGCTGAGCGGCCAGTTAGCGTAAATGTCGCCGGCACTGTCATAAATTTTTAGCCTGTAGCGTATCCAGACGGCGTAGGACTCGGTCTTGCTTTGGTTGGGAACCGAAAACTCGAAGGCATCGATGCTCGGTTCGATGAGAGCGTCTATCGACAGCGTACTGGCGTCATCGTCGGGTCCCAGGACCGTCACATCGTCGAACATGAATTCGAAAAGCTGGGAAAATAGCGCAGCATTGGATCGACCGAGGTCGATGCGCCATTTCTCGCGGCCGAGAACCTCGTCCTCGTGCACGTAATGCTCGAATTCGGCGGGAATACGGAGTGCGATCGACAACGGCATCGGATCGATCAGGGGGGCAGGGATGGTGACCGGTTCGAGAGTGACGTTCGAGCCGCAGCCGGCCACGAACACCGCAAGCAGTGCTCCGCCGATGAGGCTGCGCAAATTCGCTCTCAATTCAAAGTATCCCGCTGCTGCTCAGGCGCACGATTACCCTATTCAGAGTCACTATGCTGTTCAGAGTTCCGTCGGATGCCGACAGTTTCAGTCAAAAACCACTGTAGTGCGATGCGGTGGCATGTGCAATAAGGGCGCAGTCTTTTCGATGGTTCCGTTCGCAGGTATAAGGAGGTTGCACGAATCAGTCACAAAGCCCGTGAGCCGAGGCATGGCCAGACCTAAAATACTTGTATTTCAGCATGTTCCCTATGAGCCCCTGGGAACCCTGGATCCGCTGTTGAAGGAGGCAGGGTTTAGGATTCGTTATGTAAACTTTGGCCGGGATCCTCATCAGCGGCCGTCGCTGGACAAGTACGAGGCGCTCATCGTGCTGGGTGGACCGATGAACGCCCACCAGATCGACACCTATCCGAACCTGGGGACCGAAGTGGACGTTATCCGGGAGGCGGTGGATGCCGGGATGTCCGTACTGGGGATTTGTCTTGGCGCTCAGCTCCTCGCCAAGGCGCTCGGTGGGCGGGTATCGAGGAATGATGAGCGGGAAATCGGCTGGTACGACCTGGAACTAACTGAAGCAGGGCTTTCAGACCCGGTAATCTCGACCTTTGCAAGCACGCAAACGGTCTTCCAGTGGCATGAAGACGGCATAAGCCTGCCCGACGGCGTGGAACATCTCGCTGCGTCCCCTGCCAGCCGAGTGCAGGCGTTCCGCTATGGTGAACATGCCTACGGTTTCCAGTTTCATCTTGAGGTCGATGCTTCACTGGTCGAACGGTGGCTGACTGTACCAGCGAATCAGCCTATGCTGGCCGCTGAAGCTGGTCGTATTGACCCGGAAGCGATCCGTCGGGAGACGAAGGATCGGATAGGTGCTCTACAGGAATTGAGCCGGCAGACCTTTTTGCGCTGGATCGACCGATTCGATATCGCGCCGCGCCGCCGCGCGCTGCCGTCACGATAATTGGCTAGAACGGGCGCCACTCGAGCGGTTCTTCCTGCATCAGAGATATCTGTTCCCGCAGCGCGAGGACGTGGTCTTCCCAGTAGCGGTGCGAATCGAACCATGGAAAGGCCTGTTTGAACGCCGGGTCTTCCCAGCGCCGGGCGAGCCAGGCGGCGTAATGCATGATCCGAAGACTACGCAGCGCTTCGACCAGGTGTAGTTCGCGCGCGTCGAACTCGCGGAATCCGGTGTAACCCTCCAGAAGCGCATTTAGCTGCGGGATCTGTTCCATTCGGTCCCCCGACAGAAACATCCAGAGATCCTGCACGGCTGGCCCGCTGCGCGTGTCGTCGAAGTCGACAATGTGCAGCTGCTCGCGCGCAACGAGCACGTTGCCGGGGTGAAAGTCGCCGTGTATCCGTATCTGCGGCGTATCGCCCGCGCGCACGAATGATGCCTCGATCCCGTCGATCACGTTCTGCGCCACGCTCTCGTAGGCGGGCACCAGTTCGAAAGGAATGAAGTCGTGTTCGAGCAGGTAGTCCATGGATTCGATGCCGTAGCTTTCGATGTCGATGCCGGGACGGTGACGGAATTCCGCGGTTGCACCGACAAGATGTATTCGGGCAACAAAACGGCCAAGTTGTTCGAGCAATTCGAAGTTGTCCAGGTCGGGTGAACGGCCACCGCGGCACGGATACACCGCCACGCGAAAGTCGTTGATCTTGTGCAGCGTAGTGCCACCAATATTCAGGGGCGCAACGACCGGGATTTCCTGTTGTGCGAGTTCCGTCGCAAATTCGTGTTCTTCGAGTATTGCCGCGTCGGTCCACCGGTTCGGCCGATAGAACTTTGCAACGATGGCGTCATCGTCGTCGATGCCTACCTGGTAGACCCGATTTTCGTAGCTGTTGAGTGCGAGCAAGCGTCCGTTACAGCGAAAGCCGAGATCCTCGAGAGCTTCGAGGAAGTCCTGCGGCTGCAAATCGGCATAGGCGAGCGAGGCGGTGTTGCGGTTCATCTGGCGGATGATACGCTACGCAGCCTTCGTTCGAGTGTCTGGAGTCGAGAGGCAGGCCGTGCGAGACAAGGAACGTGATGGAATGACAATCCTGCACCGGGTTGGAACGCTGGCGCTGGTTCTTCTGCTGACTGCCGCGTCGCTGTCGTCTGCGGATGATTTCGATCGTGCTCTACATGAAGCAGACGTACTCGCGTGGCGCGAGAGTCGGCGGGCCTCGCTCATGGCGCCGACAGGCTTCCTGACCCTGGCGGGACTGTTCTGGCTCGAGAAGGAACGATCGACCTTCGGTTCGGCGCCTGATAACGATCTCGTTTTCCCGGATAAGGCGGACGCCCATATCGGTGAATTTGTGCTGACGACCGACGGGGTGCTAATGAAGCCGCATGCTGGGGCGGCTGTGTTTTCGAACGATGAGCGGGTGGCTGAAACGTTGATCGCCGACGACACGACCGAATATCCGGTCATGATTACGCACGGCTCCCTGGCGTGGACGGTTATCAAGCGCGACGGACGCTACGCGGTTAGGCTCAGGGATTTTGACCATCCGGCACTGGCCTCGTTTCCTGAGCTTCCGTACTTTCCGATCGATCCGGCGTGGCGGATCGAGGCAACGCTGGAGCGCTATGAAAAGCCGATGAAGGTCTTGGCGAGCACGGTGGTCGAGGGCCTGGACTGGAACCCGGAGTCGCCCGGGGTGGCTGTATTCGAGGTGGACGGCGAAACTTACAGGCTGGAAGCCTATTTGTCCGGTGAACAGCTGTTCTTCGTCTTCGGCGATCGTACCAACGGCAGGGAAACCTACCCGGCCGGCCGCTTCTTGTATGCCGCCATGCCGGGCGAAGACGGGCGTCTGGAACTCGACTTCAATCGCGCTTACAGTCCGCCTTGTGCCTTCAATGATTTCGCCACTTGCCCGGTGGCATCACCGCGGAATCGATTGCCGATTCAGGTGCCGGCGGGCGAGTTCTTCGATCGCGATGCATACGTAGGGACGGTGGGCGTTCACTAGTCCCTGATTTCGAAGCTGAGACCCGCGTTCTCGCGCAGGCGTTTAAGCAGGGGAGCAGCCATAGCTGCCGCAGGCGTGAGCACGCCGGCGCCGGAATCGAGATCGTCGAGTGCGAGGCAGACGGCACTTTCGGCCAGCATCTTGCTCGTGGAGCCGTAACCCGGGTCACGGTCGCCGGTGATCCTGCTGCGAATCTGCCGTCCGTCTGCGAATCGCCCGATCTGTTCGAGATTGAAGAACCCTTTTTCGCGCGCCTCGGCGTCCGGGCCGGTGCCGGGCTTGGGGAGGACGAATCGCTCCAGTAGTCCGCGGCTCCATTCGAATGATGCAGCCCCGACAAGACCCGCCAGACCAGCGGTGATCGTTGCGGAACGCAGCCAGCCGCCAGCGCCATGGCCGGTCCGAATCGCTTCGTGGTAACGAAACGAATTCCCCCACGGGTAGCCGAGCAGGGCATGGCTGCGCCGGACTACCCGGGTATTTACCGTGGCCATGATGAAGGGCGCTGTCCAGCTGCGGGCATCGGCGTCAAAGCGGACGCCTCGCTGGTCTCCGCGGTCCGGCCCGCGCTGTTCGTCCTCGGGGTTCAGGCTGTAGGGCCGGGCCAGGATGCGGGCAACATCCCGGTCGGCACGTGCTTCGCGCATGACGTTCATGATGCTCGCCATGGTGCCGCCGCTCGCGCCACCCTTCATGGCCCTGACGAGCAGGACGATGGACTCGCAGTACTCACCGTAGCGCTTCTGCGCCTCCTGTTGCAGGAACCAGGCGCCAATGTCCATCGGGATTGAATCGAAGCCGCAACAATGCACGATACGGGCGCCGGTCTGTCTTGCCGTTGCATCATGCGCGTCGATCATGCGTCGGATCCACTGCACCTCTCCGGCAAGGTCGCAATAGTGCGTGCCGCTCTCCGCACAGGCCGCGACCAGCTCGCTCCCGTAGTGCGCGTAGGGTCCGACCGTGGTCAGTACTACTCGCGTACGCTTTGCAAGCTCGCGCATCGACTGCGCGTCCAGGGTATCGGCAAGGACCAATGGGAGTGAGGCCGCTCCGGAACCCAGCGATTGCCGCAGGGCATGAAGCTTTTGCTCATTGCGGGCCGCTGCCGCCCAACGCAGATCTTTACCGACACCATAACGTTTGCAAAGGTATTCGGCGACGAGGGCACCGGTGAAACCGGTCGCACCGACGACGATGACGTCGAATTCACTTGGGCTGCCGTTCATGATCTTATTCTCTTTGCCATCAATGCCACCTTCTTCCGGCCATTCTCCAGGGTCTGCGTGCCGACCGTGAGGAACCCGCAGCCTTCGTGAAATCGCATGGACGATTCATTCGGGGGCACGAGGTTTACCTCGCACGTCAGCACCTCGGTACTCGACGGCAGGCTGGCCTCGAAGTCGCGATACATGCGTGTTGCAAGTCCCAGGCGCCGTGCGTTCCGTGCGATCGCCACTCGATCGATGTAACCGAAGTCCTCATACGCGTCACAAAACCATCGGTAATTCGGGCTGGCGTACGTTGTCCCGGGACGCATGCCGATTAAAAATCCGGCAAACGCGTCGCGCAGTATGGCTACTCTGAAATACGCCGCATTCGCGGCGAACCAGCGCATTTGTTCGAGGTCGACGCTGTTGACCGCGGGAACCGATGCCTCATTCAGACGCAATACATCCTCGAGGTCGTCTTCCCCGACGTCACGTAACGTGATGGTGTGTTCCGGCTCGGCATTCATCATGGATTTGCGTATACTGCGCGAGAGGCGGCATTCGATCCAGTCGACGTTACGAGACCGCCAAACCTCGCTACTTTATCCTGCCCGGTGCCGTGTCTACCGTGCCGGATGGACGTTGTCCGGCGGAATGCAGACCAAACCAAGGAAGATTCGTATGTTGAAGATCGTGCAGGCCCGGCAGTTCGTCTTGCTCTGCGTTATTGCGCTCTGCGTAGCGGGCTGCGGAAAAAAAGAAGAGAAAGCGCAAACTGCATCGCCGCTCGCAGATACGGGCGGCTTGCTGCAATACGTTCCCGCCGATACGCCCTACGTGTTCGGGACGCTGTCACCGCCGCCCGACGAGTTCATGGACAGAATCGAGCCGAAAGTAGATCGTCTGCTGGCCGCCTATTCGGAGATACTGCGGGTCGCCGTAAGCGAGGCGCATTCCGGGGACGGTAGCGATTCGGAGGAGACCGAGACAGCAAGCGGCGTAGTGGATGAATTCAGGTCGCTGATGTCATTGCAGGCACTAAAAGAAGCCGGCCTGACGCGGGATTCAACGGTAATTCTTTACGGTAACGGCTTGCTCCCCGTACTGCGAGTCACACTGAGCGACGGGAGTCTGCTCGACGACGCCATCACGCGCATCGAAGCGAAAGCCGGCGAACAACTGCCGGTTGCGGAAGTTGACGGCACGCCGTACCGCTACGTCGAGGACGACGGGGTTCGCGTCATCATTGCCACCATTGGCAATCATTTCGTCCTGACAATCG
>JBFEXY010000061.1:0-10068 GCA_041562415.1 Woeseiaceae bacterium | reverse complement strand
CGGTTTTTCGACGATGCTTACAATACGATTGGCGTTTTCCTCGTCGACTGCGACGATACCGTAGCTGGAGGTCTCTTCCGCCGGCACCGTTTCCACTGCAATCACGCCGCCACCATGACGCTCGTGCTCCGCGGCCATTTGGGTGAGGCAGGGAACGTCGCCGGCGATCAAATCGTCGGCGAGATGCACGAAGAAAGGCTCATTTCCGACCGCAGGCCGCGCGCACAGCACCGCATGACCGAGACCGAGCGGCTCACCCTGGCGGATGTAGATACAGGCCACGCCAGTGGGAACGATAGCCTGGATGCTCTGCAGAAGATCGTCCTTGCCGGCCTCCTTCAGCGCTGATTCGAGTCCGGCGTCCGTGTCGAAGTGGTCCTCGATCGCTCGCTTCGAGCTGCCGGTCACAAACACGAGCTTGGTCGCGCCCGCGTCAACGGCCTCCTCGACCGCGTACTGGATCAGCGGCTTATCGACGATGGGCAACATTTCCTTCGGGCTGGCCTTGGTGGCAGGCAGGAATCGAGTTCCCCGGCCGGCGACCGGAAACACAGCCGCACGAATCTTCTGGCTCAATGTCACGCTCCCTACATTAGCTCACGAGGTGCGCATGATAGCCAATAATAGGACGCGATTCTCCGGTAATCTTTTGCCCGAACTAGTCCCAGCGTGCCGGACAGACCGGCACGCTGGGATCTTGCTCGTCCTCTTGGCTATTCTTTGCGGGCAGGTGCAACGAGGATATTGTTGCGATTCAGTTCTACCGTTCGGGCACCAATTCCCTTGACCAGGGACAGGTCATCGGCGGACTTGAAGGGCCCGTGCTTTTGCCGATACTCAACGATTGCGCGGGCTTTGCTGAGACCCACTCCCTCCAGCGACTCGGAAATCGTTTCCGCATCTGCTGTATTGACGTTCACTGGTCCCGCCAGTACCAGGAAAGGCAACAGCATGGTGCACAGGGGAAGTTTGCTAATCCATTTGATCATTCGAATGCTCCTCTCACCAGTTGGGTGTATGACGCGCCGGGGAGGCGCGATATCGGAGCTTAGGGAAAAGAACGCCGCGTTACTGCCGCAAAATTTCACAACTTTGGCGAAATTTTCGACGCCGTCCGGTTATCAATACCGGGTGATACTGTGCTGGAGAATTGTATCGAATTGAACACGCGAAGCCGGGCGCTGGGTCTCCCAGTTTCGACAACTCGGGCATTGCCAGAGGAGACGCTGACTCGAGAATCCGCATTCCTGGCACTGATAGCGTGGTGACGCGGTGGCAAGCTTGCTTAGTGCTTTGCGAATCTTTGCAAGCACAGATTCTTCCGCGTCCCGAGGCTGGTCCGACAGCCGTTGCAGGTCGACGAATTCGGCCAGTGTGGGCTCGTTAAGCATGTATTCCCTGACCAAGTCATCGATTGCGGGAATGCCGCCAATATCGTTGACTATCGCCGTGTACGCGATGAGGGAACTCATTTCCGGATGTTTTTGAACAAGTGATTTCAGGGCACGCTCGAGGTCGGCAATCTCGTCCTCGCGAGTGTAGATCGCGACGATTTCGGGCAACGCTTCCGCAATGAGGTAGGTGTTCTCGTCGATAATACGGTGGTAGAGACGCAAGGCGGTCTTGCTGTCGTGGGTCTCCTGAGCGATATGCGCCCGGGTCAGCGCGCCCCGCATCGTTCTTGGGCGGCCAGTCTGTGCTTTCTTGACGTATGCGCGAGCGGCAGAATAGTCATTCCGTTGCGCGGCAGCCTCAGCGAGCTCGCAGTAGTAGTGCGCTATCTGCAGGACGAGCGATCGTCCTCCCAATACTTCGAGCTTTTCGGCGGCGTCGATTGCCCGCTCCCACTCCTTTTCCTGCTCGTAGATACGGCACAGTGATTCGAGTGCCTGAACCTGGTAACGGGATCCCTGCGACAAGCGGGAGAACAGGTTCTCGGCGCGATCCAGGAGTCCCGCGTGCAGGTAGTCCTTGGCAAGGGAGTAAAGCGCCTGATCTCTCTGTTCTGCCGCCAGATCCGGCCGCGCAATAATGTTCTGATGAATGCGAATGGCTCGATCCACTTCGCCACGGCGCCTAAAAAGGCTGCCGAGTGCGAAATGGGTCTCGATCGTCTTGTCATCGACTCGCACCATTTCGAGGAAATGTTCCAGTGCCTGGTCGGTCTGCTCGTTGAGCAGGAAATTTAATCCTTTCAGATAATCAATATTGAGCGGTGGTGGCGGCTGCTCCTCGTCGCGTTCGCCGAATCGCCCCATGGCCCAACCTGCCGCAGCGAGCAGCAGGAACAGGCCCGCAAGGAGAAATGTCGATTCAGTCGGCATCGGACAATGGCAGGTTACGCAGGGAGCTTACTTCCGACTCCGAAATACGCAGTGCTCTGCGCAATGCGCGCCGCTCGTTGACGAGTTTCAGCGCATACAGGCCCATGCTGATAACCCCCAACAGCCATCCTGCGACAAGCGTTACGGTAAACGCGATTGATATAGATGTCGTTATGCTGACAAAAGCGAGGTTTACCTCGACATCGCCGGTATTCAGGTACGAAAACACGATCATGATGCCGAAGATGACGATCAATAGAATGATCAGGCCGGCCTTTTTCAACATTCGCTCACTCCAAAGCGGCCAGTTACGGCTCTGATAGCATGAGAGTGTATTGCTTTAGCGCGGTTTTCGTAACCGCTTATTGCGCGGCTACCAGGATCGAGCATTTAGCTCTTGATCGGGAAATGCCGGCTCGCGTTGACCCGCTCGCGAAGATCCTTGCCCGGCTTGAAATGCGGGACGTATTTGCCGGACAGCGCTACCGCTTCTCCGGTCTTGGGGTTGCGGCCGATACGCGGCGGGCGAAAGTGCAACGAAAAGCTGCCGAAGCCTCGGATTTCGATTCGCTCCCCTTTGGCCAGCGAATCGCTCATGAGATCCAACAGGTGTTTGACCGCTAGCTCCACATCTTTCGCAGGCAGGTGTTTCTGCTTCCGTGCGATGGCTTCTATAAGTTCAGATTTTGTCATTTTTTCACTTCGGTCCTGGCCGGGGCGCGTAACCCACCGATAGTATTGACAAATATAGCCCGGACCGCAGGGTCCGGGCTACCTTTTTAACGTATTATTTGCTTCCGCCGGACATTTTTTCCTTCAGAAGCTCGCCCAGCGTGGTGCCGACGGGCGCCGAACCGGCCTCGGACTTGTAATCCTTGATCGCCTCGGCTTCCTCGTGAACCTCCTTCGCCTTGATCGATAGCGCAACCGAACGGTTCTTGCGATCGACGTTGGTGAACTTGGCTTCGACCTCCTCGCCGACCTTCAGCACCATGCGCGCATCCTCGATGCGGCCACGCGCGAGTTCCGAAGCACGCAGGGATCCGATCACGCCGTCGCCGAGATCGACCAGCGCTCCGCGCGCATCGACTTCGGTGACCGTGCCCTTGACGATCGTGTTCTTCGGATGTTCGGCAAGCCAGGCCGAAAACGGGTCCTTCTCGAGTTGCTTGACACCGAGCGAGATACGCTCGCGTTCGGCGTCGATCGCGAGAACGGCCGCCTCGATCTCCTGGCCCTTGCTGTAGTTGCGCACCGCTTCTTCCCCGGGGAGATCCCAGGAAATGTCCGACAGGTGCACGAGGCCGTCTATGCCGCCATCAAGACCGATAAAGATTCCGAAGTCAGTGATCGACTTGATCTGGCCGGCCACCTTGTCACCGCGGTTAAATGTCGCAGCGAATTCAGCCCACGGATTAGATTTACACTGCTTGACACCGAGCGAAATCCGGCGCCGCTCTTCGTCGATTTCGAGGACCATGACTTCCACTTCCTCGCCAACCTGCACGATGCGCGAAGGATTGACATTCTTGTTCGTCCAATCCATTTCGGATACGTGTACGAGGCCTTCGACACCGTCCTCGATCTCCACGAAGCAGCCGTAGTCCGCGATGTTCGTGATTTTGCCAAACAGTCGCGTCTGTGGCGGATAGCGCCGCGCGAGATCCTTCCACGGATCGTCACCGAGCTGCTTCATGCCAAGCGACACGCGCTGGCGTTCGCGATCGAACTTGAGGATCTTCACGTCGATTTCATCGCCAACGTTCACAACCTCGGAAGGATGCTTGACGCGCTTCCAGGCCATATCGGTGATATGGAGCAGTCCGTCTATACCTCCCAGGTCCACAAAGGCGCCATAGTCGGTCAGATTCTTTACAATTCCCTTGACGGTATTGCCTTCCTGCAACTCGGCCAGCAGCTGCTCGCGTTCCTCGGAGTATTCCTGTTCCACGACCGCGCGCCGTGACACAACGACGTTGTTACGACGCTGGTCGAGCTTGATGACCTTGAACTCGAGGCTCTTGCCTTCGAGGTATGCGGGATCGCGCACCGGCCGAACGTCCACCAGGGACCCCGGGAGAAAGGCGCGCACGTTGTCGATTTCGACAGTAAAGCCGCCTTTTACGCGACCGTTGATGACGCCTTCGACAACCTCGCCTTTCTCGAAAGCCTTTTCAAGCTCCGTCCACGTACGAGCACGAATCGCTTTCTCGCGTGACAGTCGGGTTTCGCCGAAACCGTCTTCGACGGCATCCAGGGCGACCTCGATTTCATCCCCCACGGAGATTTCGCCTTCGCGTATGTCGTTCTTGAACTGTTCTATCGGGATGACGGCCTCTGATTTGAGGCCGGCGCTGACGATTACGACATCGTCATTTACTGCGACAACAATGCCGGTAATGATTGAACCGGGCTTTATCTGTTGACTCGCAAAACTCTCTTCAAATAACTCAGCAAAACTCTCAGACATTTAATTAACCAATAGGACCCTGCAATTGCATGGGCCACACCCAAAAAGCGTCACACCAAATTCTTTGGCTGACGGACACTACAAAAAAGAACCGGACTCCATGTCCGATTCAACCCAATCCTTTCCTGGAAAAATCTAGAGTTCTTCAGCCAGCATTTTCCTGGCCCAGTCCAGCACCGTGTCTGTCACGGCTTCGATGGACTGGCCCGAGGAATCCAGAATCCTGGCGTCTTCTGCCGGCCTCAACGGCGCGACCGATCGCTCGGAATCCCGCCGGTCACGGTCCTCTATGTCCCGCGAAAGGGCGGCAAGGCTAACATCAATACCCTTGTCTTTCAACTGCTTATGTCGCCTTCGCGCGCGCTCTTCAGCGCTGGCCGTGAGGTAGACCTTGAGCCCCGCTTCCGGGAACACGTGGGTCCCCATATCGCGGCCGTCAGCGACCAGTCCCGGGGGTCTCAGAAAGCTCCTTTGCAGGGCCAGCAGGGCCTCTCTGACGGGCTGCAGCGCCGCCACGGTCGAGGCGCCCCGGCCCGCCTCCTCCGTGCGCAGCTCCCCGCGAACGGGTTCACCATCGAGCCATATGAGCTCCTCACCGTCGTCATTGGCACCAAACCTGACATCGAGATTTTCGGCGAGGTCCGCGAGCACGTCGGCATCATCCAGGCTGATTCCCCGGCGCGACGCTGCCAGCGCCAGCAGCCGGTACAGCGCGCCACTGTCCAGAAGATGCCAACCGAGGGCAGCGGCGACGCGGCGCGCAATCGTGCCCTTGCCCGAGCCGCTGGGCCCGTCTATGGCGATAACGGGGGGTCTCCTGGTCACGCCGAGTTGTCCTGCAGGCGGACGATATCGGCACCGATACCGCTCAGGCAGCCCTCGAAGCCGGGGAACGAGGTCTCTACAGCTGCAACGTCTCTGATCCTTACCGGCCCTGCGGCGGCCGTACCAGCCACCGCGAACGACATCGCGATGCGATGGTCGCCATAACTCTCTACATCGCCCCCGGCAAAGCGGCCGCCGTGGACGATCGCGCCGTCGTCGAATTCCTCTACGCGAACGCCGAGTACACGCAGGCCGGTCGCCATGGCGGCAATCCGGTCACTTTCCTTGACGCGGAGTTCGGCGATGCCGCTGAAACGCGTACTGCCCTGAGCAGCGGCAGCGGCTATAAACAACACCGGAAATTCGTCGATCGCGAGCGACACCAGACCGGGATCCACGTCGATACCCCGCAATTGCGACGACCGCACCCGGATATCAGCGACCGGCTCTTCGCCCATTCTGCGCGGGTTCTCGAGACTGATCGACGCGCCCATCTCGTGGAGGATATCGAGAATGCCGGTGCGTGTCGGATTCACTCCGACGCCGCGAATCAATAGGTCGGCCTTGTCGGCCAGCAGGGCCGCAAGAATGACGAATGCGGCGGAGGAGAGATCAGCCGGCACTTGGATGCCACAGGCTTTCGGTGTCGCCGGGCCCTCGAGCCCGATACGCCCTTCACGCCAGGCAACTTCAACGCCCATCGCACGGAGCATACGCTCGGTGTGGTCGCGCGTAACGGCCGGTTCGGTCACCGTTGTTGCCCCCTTCGCATACAGGCCCGCCAGCAAGATCGCCGACTTCACCTGGGCACTGGCCATCGGTAACGCGTAATCGATTCCCTCGAGATTGGGATTGCCGCGAACCTCGAGCGGCGGTTTTCCGTCCCGGCTGCCGATGTTTGCGCCCATACGGCTCAGGGGCGTAATGATGCGCTGCATCGGGCGCCTGGTCAGCGATTCGTCCCCGGTCAAGGTTGCGGCAAAATTCTGTCCCGCGAGCACCCCGGCCAGTAGCCGCATGGCGGTGCCCGAATTGCCCATGTCGAGGTCAGAGACCGGCGGCTGTAAACCACGCAGACCGACTCCCCCGATCACGAGTTCCGTGGGTTCGGGGCGCTCGATTGAGACGCCCATGTTGCGAAATGCATCCATGGTGGCGAGACAGTCCTCGCCCGCCAGGAAACCGCGAACCTCCGTGACGCCCTCCGCAATGCCTCCGAGAATGATCGCACGGTGAGAGACAGACTTGTCGCCCGGCACGGTAAGGTCTGCGTCGCGGATTGCCGCTGGCTGAATGAGGTAGTCCATAGCGGATACGGGGCTCGCGGGCTAGCCGACCGCCCTGGGATAGGCGCCGAGGATCCGGAACAGTGAACTTTTCTTTTTCAGTTCGGCCAGCGCCTCTCTGACCGGAGACTCTTCCGCATGGCCATCGAGATCGATGAAAAAGACATAGTCCCAATTCCTGCGTCGGGACGGCCGCGACTCGATTCGCGTCATGCTGACGCCTTGCTCGGCCAGCGGTTGCAAGAGCTGGTGTAATACGCCGGCGCCCTCCGCCGTATCGCTGGTCGAGACGAGGATCGTCGTCTTGTCGTCGCCGCTCGCCGCGAGCAATTCACGCCCGATCACCAGGAACCGCGTCGCGTTATCGGCCCGGTCTTCAATGTTGCTGACCAGAACCTGCAGATCGTAGACATCTGCGGCGACGGCCGGGCCAATCGCAGCCGTCCCGGCTTCGTCGCGGGCCCTGCGCGCGCCCGCCGCGTTGCTGGACATGCCGATGAGTTCGACGTGCGGCAGGTACTCGCGCAGCCAGCCGCGACACTGTGCCAGCGACTGTTCATGCGCACAGATACGCTCGATCTTGTCGAGCCCGGTGTCGCTGCCGAGCAGGTGCTGTTCGATTCTCAGCTCGATCTCGCCGGCGATTTTCAGCGGTGAGGTCAGGAACATGTCCAGCGTGTAATTGACCGAGCCTTCGGTCGAGTTTTCGATGGGCACGACGCCGAAGTCAGCGACCCCGCTTTCGACTTCGTGAAATATCTCGTCAATCGTGTGAAACGGCAGAGCACGCACGGAATGGCCGAAGTGTTTGTAAACCGCCGTCTGCGTAAAAGTACCCTCAGGCCCGAGGAATCCGACCTTCAACGGCTCCTGCTGGGCCAGGCAAGCCGACATGATCTCCCGAAACAGGCGCAGCATTTCCTCGTCACGTATCGGGCCCTCATTTCGAGCCTGGATCTTCCTCAGCACCTCGGCTTCGCGTTCAGGTCGGTAATAGTCGACTGCCGAAGTGAGTTTGCCTTTCGACACGCCGACCTGTTGCGCATGTCGGGCACGTTCGTTGATCAGCGACTGGATGCGCTCGTCGATCTCGTCAATCCGTTCGCGGATCGACGATAGATCTTCACTATTGGGGTGCTTGTCGTTCTTCGCCATTGCCTGTCAGGTTACAGGCTTACCCAGATTTCGCAAAGTCAGAACGCCGTCTATCGCTCGCAATTTCGATTCGATTTCATCCGTAACCGGATCGTTGACGTCCACTATCGTGTAGGCCAGATTACCGATGGATTTATTCAGGAGATCCTCGATATTCAGCCCTGCATCGCCGAGACAGGTCGAAATCTGACCCACCATATTCGGCACGTTCGCGTTGGCGATTGTTATTCGGTAGGCATCCATACGCGGCAAGCGACATTCCGGGAAGTTCACAGAGAACCGAATATTGCCGTTTTCGAGATAGTCCTTGAGATTCTCCGCAACCATGATCGCGCAGTTTTCCTCAGCCTCCGACGTCGACGCACCGAGGTGCGGTAAGGCAACAACTTTGGGGTTTGCAATCAGCTCGGCCGTCGGAAAATCGGATACGTAGGCATGCAGGTGGCCGCTGTCGAGCGCGGCCAGGGTGGCCTCGTTGTCCACGACGCCATTACGCGCAAAATTGATTATTGTTCCACCTTTGTTCATCAGCGCGATGCGATCGCGATTGACGATATTGCGCGTCGCGTCGATAAGCGGCACGTGTACCGTAACCGCATCCGCGTGCTGGAACAGCTGGTCCAGGGTCTCTGCATGATCCACGCCCGATGACAGCTGCCATGCACGCCGCACCGTGATCGCCGGGTCGAATCCGACAACCTTCATGCCGAGTTCGAGCGCCGCGTTTGCGACCTCGACGCCGATAGCCCCGAGCCCAATGACACCCAGTGTCTTGCCCGGCAACTCGAAACCGACAAACTGCTTCTTGCCAGCTTCTACCGCCTTGTTAAGAGCCTCACCGGTTGTGTTCAGCCCTTTGACGTATTCGCGCGCGTCACACAGGTTCCGCGCGGCGATCAAGAGGCCGGCGATAGCGAGCTCCTTGACGGCATTCGCGTTCGCGCCGGGCGCGTTGAACACCGGTACGCCGCGAGCGGCCATCGCCTCGACCGGGATATTGTTGGTACCCGCCCCGGCACGCCCGATCGCGGCTACCGTATCGGGGATCTCCATGTCGTGCATGTTGTAGGAGCGAAGGATAATCGCGTCCGGATGAGCAATTTCCGAGGCAACTTCGTAGCGTTCGCGCGGCAGGTGCCTTAGTCCCGCGACCGCAATATTGTTCAGTGTCAAAATCTTGTACATAAACCCTACCCGTTAACTCGCTCAAACTCGTTCATAAACTCGATCAGGGCATCGACGGCTTCTTCGGGTACCGCGTTGTAGATCGAGGCGCGCATGCCACCGACAGAGCGATGCCCCTTCAGGTTTGCCAGTCCGGCCGCAGCCGATTCTTCCAGAAACCTGGCGTCGAGAGACGCGTCTGCCAGCACGAACGGCACGTTCATCCAGGAGCGGCAATCCTCCTTCACGGGATTCGAATAGAATCCGGATTCGTCGATCGCTGTGTAGAGCTTGCGTGCCTTGCGTGAATTGACTTCGGCCATTGTCGCAAGGCCACCGCGGTCCTTCAGGTACTGGAACACCAGGTCCGCCACGTACCAGGCGAACGTCGGCGGCGTGTTGGTCATCGATCCGGATTCCGCATAGGACCGCCACGTCATCAGGTGCGGCAGATTCAGCGGTGCGCGATCCAGCAGGTCATTGCGGACAACGACCACCGTGATACCAGCCGGCCCGATATTTTTCTGTGCCCCGGCGTAAATGACACCGTATCGACTAACATCGATCTGACGGGAAAGAATCGTGCTGGACATGTCGGCAACGATCGGGATGTCGCCTGAGGGCACAAAATGAAACTCGACGCCGGCAATGGTTTCGTTCGGCGTAATATGAAGGTACGCCGCTTCGCTGCTCCGTTGCCATGACGACTCGTCCGGGATGTACGTGAAATTTTCGTCAGAGGCGTCAGCGGCCACATTGACGGTGCAGAATTTCCTCGCCTCGCCGGCGGCCTTTTTCCCCCAGCTCCCGGTTATTACGTAATCAACGGTATCGTCGGAGCCGG
>JBFEXY010000060.1:0-10349 GCA_041562415.1 Woeseiaceae bacterium | reverse complement strand
TAAACACAGCGTCGGCAGGTGAAACGATGACTTTGTCGTCTCGGGGATCTGCGATTGGTCGCTTGCCGGACTTCACCTCGCGAGCGAAAAACTGGTTGAAGGTCTGCCAGCCACTCGGTCCCTCGATATAGTCGTCAATGTTGTAATTCGTCGCCACACGAAACGTCTCGATTCCGGCGGCAGAGGCAGGGGTATCCAGAAACGTGCCCCACGCCTGGACGAGGTCCTTCATCCACGCACTGAACTGCTCGTCCTTGTTCAGTGCGTCGCCGGGCGCCTGGTTAACGACGTAGTAGAACTTGAGGCACTCGGGAACGACTTCCCGTTCTGTCGGGACGAGAGTGACAAGGTCATCCAGGTAAATTACAAAGCCGTCCATGTCCTGGATATCTTTGAGGCCCGCTTTTTCTATTGCCGCTTCGACCGAGGCCCGCAGGTCTGGACGCGAGTCCATCAGTCCCAGGAACTCGGTTATGACCGGCTGATATTCATCGGCCGCATTAACTTCAGCTGGTGAGACAGCAAGCAGCAGTGCCAGTAGCGCGACGCAGGATGAGCGCGCAAGGCTCCATGGTCTGTTCCGTTGCATTTCAGACTCCCCGGTTAAGCTGAGGACATCCTTTATGCCTGAACGGTCACGGCGTCAATTCGGGGAAGTTCTTATCCACTCGACGCCGGGCCAGGAATAGCAGCAACAGTATCGGCAAGATCACGCCACTGCTCCCGCCGCCACCGCTTGCACTGGCAGTGAACGCGCTCTTTTCCGCTTCGACGAGGACGCCGGTGAATCCTGTATTGTTGTCCGGATCGTGGTCATCCTCCTGCGAAGCCGCGATAGCAGTGATCCAGGCGATACCGGCGCTCGCTGCATGCAATACCACGGTATCTTTCCACGTTTCCTCGATCGGCAGGTCCGGCACCGCGCAGGTCAACATATCTCCCGCTTGCTGGCACCTGGAAGACACCGACACGGCGGCGTGTGACGGAATCATAAGAGTCACAACTATCCCTTCCGCGGTCTGGGGGCCTGAATTGGAGACCTCGTAATCGATTTCGAGGATCTCCCCGACCTCGACGGATGTGTTTCGCGCAGCCAGTGCCAACAAGACGTCGGCATGCGGTATAGCCTCTATAACGACTTCGGCCGAATTGTCCGCCGGCTCCGGCTCCAGCTCCCAGGCCGAGACTTCTGCCGCAAGCGGCCAGCCACCCCTCGTCCCGGCGACTAGCGACAGGTCCAGCGTTGCGGAAGTGCCTGCGGCGAGATCGTCAAACTGGCATCTCATGGCGGGCGTCAGGTCGCACGTACCGGAGCTCGGCGTGGCGGTCGTTAATAGCAGCCCTGGCGGCAGGTCCATGGATAGCTGCAGTTCGGTTGCCCAATGCGGGCCGATATTGCCGATCTGAACCGTCACTTCGACGGCATCGCCAACGTCCCGCACAGTATCCGATACATCCATTGCGACCGAGAGATCTGCGGTCGGCGTGATGCCGAGTGCAGAGCTGAAAATCACATTCGATTCATTCCCATTTCGCCGAATCCAGATGGCGTAAACATTCTGTCCGTCCGGGGTTACGCGTAACTGTATCTGCTCGTCGGTCTGGTCCGCTGCGGTTCTCGATAATTCGAGCGCCTGGATGCGCTCGAAGGACACGCCGCGGTCCGCGGTGCGGGTGACGAACAGGGCATCGCGAATCGGCTCTAAAGCGTCTTCCGGCATGATCTCCGTGCCCCACGCGACTATGAATACATCAGCACTGCGAATGTCTTCGGGTTTGCCGCTGTCGAGACCCTTGGGCGTACGTATCAGCCTGGGCTCGATGATATTGGTGGATTCCGGCACGCCGGTAGACACCCGGGCCGGCACGGACCAGTTCAATCCACCGTCGTCGGACCAGCGCAGGAAAAGTTGGTATTGGTCGGAGCCGTTCTCGACGTTGGGGTCCTGTAAATAAGCGGCATAGATGAAATCGCCGTCAAGAACGGCCCTGTGTGCCTTGGAATTCGTGAGGGGATCGACTGACGTCGGATCTGCGAGTTCCGCGCCGCTGATATTGAGCCCCGGTTCGTTGTTGAGCGGATCGTCCGGATCCACCGCGGGCCAAAGGTCCTCCACGCGGAAACCCGCGTCGGGGACACTGCCGAGGTCCGTGCCCGGCGGCACCGAACCAACCCGCATCATGAAATCGGCTGGCGCACCCTGAATGCCCTCGCCCTGCCGCCACATGAGCACCATGCGAGTGCCGTGAGTGCTACCGGCAGAGGAAGCCGCCACCACCCGGGCGCGGCGGCCATTCTCACCCGGAGTACTGATAATGACACCAGCATCATTTTCGGGGGGCGCGTTGAACTTGAACTGGTGGAACCGAACATACTTTCCAACGTCCACCCCGGAGCTGTTTTTCGTTTCTTCATAGACCAGCAAGGCAAAGGCGGGCGAGCCAGTCATTGCCATGATCGGTCGTGACGCCCCGCCACCCGTCACTGTCGCATTTTCGTAGTCGAAGTTGTCGCTTATAGGGACGGGTCCATGCCAGGACTTCTCGGCATCCGCGAATTCCGATTTCGTGACCCAGGCGTACCAGATGTCTGTACCCCGAGTCACCCTGGCGCCGCTCGCCCCGTCACCTTCTCCGCGAGCCTCGCCGAGCTGCAGACCGGCCGGATCTTCCTGCCAGGCAAGTGCGAAGCCTGCACCTGTTCCGCGCGCTATTTCGTTCTTCACGTCTCGGGCCCCGTCTGTCAGTCTGTCGACAGCAATCAATTTGATGTTGCCCGATGAGACCGTCACGCGTGCGGCGTACAGGCAACGATACGGCACCTCGATCATCCCCAGTGGGCCCTGGTACCGTGCCGGACCGTGAACGCCGTCTCCACAGTATGTGTCATTCCAGGTGATGACCAGATTCTTACCCGCCGCGAAAAGTGTCGCCTTACCTGAGTCGCCCGGAAAATTGGCCAGCCCTGCGCCGTCGCCGGTTCTGTCATAGAAGACCGCCGGGTCGGTCAAGCTCCCGGTGTTCGAAACATTGACCGGGTTGCTCCAGGAGACCCCGCCGTCCGGCGAGGCAACAATGAAAATATCTCGGGGCGCATATACGACCCCATCGAGGCTCCAGGCCCCATAGGCCGTGTCCACGCCCTCGTGCCAGGCGACTATCAGCGTTCCATCTGTGAGTCTTAGTAATCGCGCCTTGTTGGCCGTCGTACCCGCTGCGGGGGTGAGGTTGACGGCATCTGGTGCAAAAAGCAGTTCAGTCTGGGGAGCTTCCGCCTGGCTCGATACGCAAAGAATCAGCATCCAAAGATGCGGTAGGAATCTGGTACGCATGGTGGCTGTCCCTCCATCCGATCTTTATCAATCGGCGATGTCGGTCCACGTTTTAGAGTGGTGCAACTTTGTTTCCTGGTCATTTCGGGACGTGCCCAATTTGTTACATTTTGTGTCCTGACGAAATGATTTGGTGCGCTGGCTTGAACGAGCGGCCGACCTGTCGGGCGCGCGAAACATGAATCGCTGCCGCCAAAATGCGGCACAATCATCGTTGCGGAAAGAACCGGGCGGGGGCCAACGCCCGGGAACCGGGGAACAGTGAATGAAAATCGAAGCGATTTGCCTGGCACTACTCGGCGGCCTCGTTGCCTGCAGTACGGACGTGTCTGACGATCTGGTCGCGGCGGGTGAGGACGCCTCCATTGAGACGGCGCAGGTTACCGGCACGCTGATGTACCGCGAGCGAATCGCGCTGCCGCCGGGCTCGGTTGCCGAACTCTGGTTGCTCGATACCTCGCTTGCCGATGCGCCAGCAGTAGAGATTGCCTACCAGAGGATCGAGGACCCGGGAAACCCACCGATTCCCTTCGTACTGGACTATGATCCGCTGAAGATCCAGGAGGGAATGCAATACGGCGTGCGTGCAACGATCAGGCACGATGGCAAGCTGCTGTTCACGAGCGACACGCACTACCCGGTGTTGACGCGGGGCGCAGGCAATACCGCCGAAGTGCTGCTGATCATGGTCGATCGCGCGCCGACGAAGCCGGGTGCATCATCCGGCGATTCGAACAGGTAGGGGAGCCAGATGCCACGTTTAACGATCGCAATTATCACAGCCACGGTCCTGCTGGCGGGCTGCGCCGGTTTGCGGCCCGATTACGAGACCCCGACAGTCACCGTCAAATCCGTTCGGGCGATTCCATCGGAGGGGGTGTTGCCTGAATTCGAGATTGACCTGCACGTCATCAACCCGAACCGCGAGGCATTGAAACTCGTTGGCGTTTCCTACACCGTGAGTCTCGAAGGCCATGAGTTGATCAAGGGCGTCGGCAACGATTTACCGGTGATCGAAGGCTACGGCGAAGGGGACATCACGCTCAATGCGTCAGCGGACCTGTTCGCCGGCGTCGGCCTGATCCGCGAGCTGATGTCGAGGCAGAAGGATACGCTCAGCTACAGCTTCGAGGCGAAGCTGGATCCCGGCGCGTTTCGGCCGTCAATACGTGTCAAGGATTCCGGCGAGGTATCCCTTACCGGCGGCCGCGGTGCCGCGGGCAGTACACGTTAGCAATAGATTTGCCGTTATTCCCGATGACCAGTGCATTCATCCCGGAACACGAGGTTTACGGATTCCTCTCGACCGTCGGCATCAAGACACCGCGGTATTGCTTCGCCGAAGATGAAGACAATATAAGCGACGCCCCGTTTGCGCCTGGCGACCCGGTCGTCGTCAAGGGAGTCGCGCTGGACCTGTGGCACAAGTCGGACAGTGGCGCGCTGGCATTCTGTGGCTTCGATCGTGACGCCATTGCGGCCTTGCACGTCAGCATGCGGGAGCAGGTCGCCCGGCAATTCGACTGGCTCGGAACATTGATCGCGGAGCGGATCGAGTTCAAGCGCGCCAGGCAAGCACCGAGCGAGATCTTCGTGAGCCTGCAAAGAGATCAATGCTGCGGCGCCATAATAAGTCTCGGTTTCGGCGGGCTGCTGACCGAGGACTGGGCACGGGAACTCAAGCAGTCACTCCTCGTCTGGCCCGCTTCCGTTTATACGCCGGAGGAGGCGCTCGACGAGCTGGCCGAGCACTGGCTCGGCAAGATCCTGCTCGGCGAGGCCCGCCAGCAAACGGCGCTGACCGATCGCGAAACCCTTTTAGGCCTCCTCGAGAATCTCTGGAAGCTCGACGAGCTGATGGCGCGGGAGCAACTCAGCCTCCTCGAAATGAACCCGGTGGTCGTTGATGCTGCAGGCGATTTCGTCGCACTCGATGGCGTCGGTCTGCGTTCTGCGGACGAACACGAGGAGACCTGCCCCGTGCCGTTGCAGGACGACAGCTTCCTGAATCCCCGCCGGATCGCGCTCGCGGGTGTATCGGCGAAAGCCGGAAGCGTCGGCAGCCTGATACTGGAAAATCTGAAGCAGTCATCCTTGCCGGAGGATCGCTTGACGATCATCAAGCCCGGTGTCGATGAGTTTGCCGGTGTCCGCTGCGTTGCTGATGTCGCCGCGCTGGCGCGAGATCCGGTCGACATTCTGATCATTGCGCTGCCGGCCAAGCAGTGCGTGCCGATGATCGAGCAGCTATGCGCGCAGGGCGGTGGCGCGGCGGTTGTCTACATCGTCGCCGGCGGCATCGGAGACGGCGCCGACAAGAGCGGTTTCGGCGAGCGGCTTTCCGGGCTCATCGAGTCACGCCGGCAAAACGGCAAATGGTGTCCGGCCATCGTCGGGCCGAACGGTCTCGGCATGCTGCTGTCGCCCCTGAAGCTCAACAGCCTGTTCATCCCGCAAAGCAAACTGAACGTCGAGTTCGCGGCGGACTCGGACGTCGCGCTGATCAGCCAGAGCGGTGCATTCCTGATCACGCGCCTGTCCCGTCATTCGAACCTGAACCTCAAGTACGGCTTCTCGATCGGCAACCAGCTCGACATGAAGCTGTCGGACTTCATGGCGCTGGTCGCGCGCGACAAGTCTGTGCGAGTACTAGGAATCTACGTCGAAGGATTCGTCGGTGGCGATGCCTGCGCCGTCGCCAAACTCGTCGAAGAGTTTCGTGCGGAGAATCGGCACGTCATCATCTATAAAGGCGGTCGCTCGCAGCTCGGGAAATCCGCAGCCGAAAGTCACACCGGCGCTATGACCGGGGACTACCACGCGCAGAAACGGTTGCTGCACAAAGCAGGTGCGATACTCACCGAGTCGTTCAACCAGTTCAACGCTGTGCTCAAGTGGATGGCGGCCTACCCGGATCTGCGTGAACTCGGCAAGCTCGCGATCGTTACCAATGCCGGATACGAAACGGTCGGCAGTGTCGATACGCTGGGCGAGTACGACTTCGAGCGCCTGTACCAGCTCAGCGGGCAGGACCGGGCAGCATTGAGCGACGTACTCGAGCGTCACGGCATGCAGGGACTCGTTGCCGCATCGAATCCGCTGGACCTCACGCCGATGGCGGACGAGGGCGTCTACTTTGATTGCGTCGAGGCGATGATCGGGTTCGGTGCCGGTGTCGTCATGCTGGGGCTGGTCCCGCTGTCGGAGCAACTCGACACTCACAAGCTGACGCAGGCGGAAGCCTTTGCCGCCAGGCTGAAGTCGCTGGTGCAGACGAGCGGCCGCCTTGTCGGCATCGTTATCGATGCGGGTATGCCTTACCAGAGCTATAAAGCCGTCTTCGAGCGCCAGGGTTTTCCGGTCTTCGACGGCATGGATATGGGCATACTTGGCATTAATGTCCTGAAGAATAGCCGGTAGAATGGGCCTATGAACGATACGACTCAGCATGTTCACAGCGATATCCGGCGGCACGGCATCCGTTTAGCGAGGCTCGTGGAGGACGTCGGCCTCAGCATCATCCTCCTGGCAACGCTGGTCGCAGGCGGCATCGAAATACGCCATATGTGGGCCCAGCAAAACGTCATGCTGACCGACCTGCTGCTCATGTTCATCTATGTTGAGACCGTGACCATGGTCAAGGTCTACTGGGAATCAGGCAAGCTGCCGGTAAGGATGCCGCTCTATATTGCGATTGTCGCGATCGCGCGTTACCTGATTATCGACATCAAGGACATGGAAGCGCTGCGGGTACTCGCTATCGCCGCGAGTATTCTGTTGATCGCGGTAGCTGTTCTCGCCGTGCGATGGGGTCACGTTAAACTCCCGTACCCGTCGAGCCGACAAACCGAGCGAGACATCGACTAACTCGTCGACCGGAGCCTCATATGGCCGCTGGCAGCCTGCTTACCCTGCTCGACGATATCGCCACGTTGCTCGATGACGTGTCGGTCCTGACCAAGGTCGCAGCCAAGAAGACCGCTGGTGTTCTCGGCGACGATCTTGCCCTCAACGCGCAGCAGGTCACTGGTGTACGCGCCGAGCGCGAGCTGCCCGTCGTGTGGGCGGTCTTCAAGGGTTCGGCACTCAACAAGCTCATCATGGTGCCTGCCGCCCTTTTTCTCAGCGCAGTATTTCCATGGATTATCACGCCGCTGCTCATGCTCGGCGGCGCGTTCCTGTGTTACGAGGGCTTCGAAAAGGTCGCGCATCGGTTGCTGCATCCGCCTGAAGAAGACCGCAAAGACCATGAGAAACGCATCCAGGCGCTCGCCGATCGGCAGGTGAACATGGTGCAGTTCGAGAAGCAGCGCATCCGCGGCGCAATACGAACGGACGCCATCCTGTCGGCGGAGATCATCGTCATTGCGCTCGGTACCGTGAAGGATGCGGAGCTTGCCGTTCGCATCGGTGTCGTGTCGGTGATCGCAGCGGTGATTACCGTGGGCGTTTACGGCCTCGTCGCCGGCATCGTCAAGCTTGATGACGTCGGCATGCACCTGATGGAAAAGACTGGCGAATCGAAGATGGTCGCGCTGCAAAACCGGCTCGGCGAGATGATCCTGAGTTTTGCGCCGGTATTGATGAAGACCCTGTCCGTGCTGGGTACCGCCGCAATGTTCCTCGTCGGCGGCGGCATCATCGCGCACGGTCTGCCGCTTCTCGCTGTGTGGCAGCACGATATCGAGGATTTTGCACACGCCCTGCCGGTCGCGAAGGACCTGTTCTCGGGTCTTGCATCGCTCGTCTTTAACGGCATCACCGGGATCGTGGCCGGCGGCATACTCGTCGGCGCGCAGCAGCTGATCAAGCGACTCAAGCCGAAGAAGGCGTGACCAGTCAGGCTGCTGACCGCCGAATCGATGCGCAGGGCCATGCGCTCGCGGCCAGCGTGTTCGAAGCGCCTGGCTCCGACACCGTCGTGCTCGTAAACGCCGCGACCGGCGTACCTCGGCAGTTCTACAAGTATTTCGCTGCGTACTTTCGTGACAACGGCTGGACGACAGTCACCTACGACTATCGGGGTATTGGCGAGTCGGCCCCGCCCAGCCTGCGCGGATTTACCGTGCGCATGCGCGACTGGGCGTTGATCGACATACCGGAAGTCATCGATTGGGTATCTTCCGAGTTCCGGCCACGGCGACTGTTTGCCGTCGGACACAGTTTCGGCGGACAGGGCATCGGTCTGATCGAGCGACCACAACGGATCACGGCCATGGTCGGCGTATCCGCACAGAGCGGTTACTGGGGCGTGCAGGGTGGCGTGGAGAAATACCGGGCACGATTCGCGGTAACCGTCCTGATCCCGGTTCTGACGCGGCTGTTCGGCTATTTTCCATGGAGCAGGTTCGCGGCGGGCGAGGACCTGCCCGCCGGTGTTGCGCTCGAGTGGGCGCGATGGTGCAGGGATCGTAATTACCTGCTCGGTGACGAGACGCTGCCGCTCGGCCGCTACGATGCGTTCGCGGCACCGATACTCGCCTACAGCATCGAAGACGACGACTGGGGCACGGCACCCGCCGTCGATGACATGATGCGAGCCTACCGCGACGTGACCCGGCGGCACCTGGTGCCCGCCGATTACGGACTCGACAAGATCGGCCACATGGGATTCTTTCGCAGTGGCTCCGAGGCGATATGGGACGAGGTGATCGCCTGGCTCGAAGACGTGTCTAAGCGGGATTGACGACCCAGTCCGGATCTTCGAACTCACCGATCACGCGAACGTCCACGAACTCGGCCTGCTCCGCGATGATGCGCTGTACCTCGGCCGACGGGCTCGCTTCCATCGCGTCACGTGCCGCCTTGCTGTCCCAGCCCGCTATCGCGAGCAGACTGTGATCGTCGCCGATCTTGCGATGCAATCGCGTGCCGCGGGCGCCCGGCGCCTGCTGGATGATCTCGCTGGCGCGCACCCAGGCCGCGGCATACGCTTCCGCGGAGTGCCCGGGATGCACGTGTACTTCGAAGACGAAGATCACGGGAACTGCCGTCCGGTCTCCATGTCCCGCACCACCCGGCCGAATGGCAGCAGAGCGAGCGGCAGGAGCTTGATGTGCTGCATGGCGAGCGGGATGCCGATGATCGTGAGCGCGAAGAACACGGCGAGTAACAGGTGCATGATGGCGAGCTCGAGGCCCGGGAGGATGATCCAGATGATGTTCATGATCAGCGCAAGGGTGCCGCCCGGCGGCTCCGTTTCGCGCACCTCGCGGCCGAATGGCGCAAGGACCCCGCCGGCCAGCTTGAAGCACTGGATGCCGAAAGGAATACCGATAATCGTCAGGCAAAGAACGATTCCGCCCAGCAAGTAGCCCAGGAAGATCAGGAATCCACCGAAGATAAAGAACAGGATATTGCCAACCAACGACATCGCGTTTCCTCTCGTACCGATCACGGCAATCCTACACCAGCCGGGCCGGTGGCCGTCGGTTGCTAAATCGACAGGCTTCGAGTCATGCCCGCAGCGTCAGGGTCGGCGGGGCTCGAAGTATTCGTGATGAACCTTTCCCTTGGCGATCGTTACGAAGCTCGACTCCGGTACTTCCTGCCAGGCGTCCGCAAGGCTGGTTAGCGGTTCCGAAACGACCGCGTAGGTTTTCCGCGAAACGCGATCCGCCTCCGGTGTAACGTCCTGCAGTGCCTCGATATCGGTGCTGTGAAACAGCGATCGGGATTCACGAGCGCTCGAGTACCGCACGGCGTAGAGATTTTCTCCGTCACTGATGCCGAGCGACATCTGCAGGGGGTTCTCGATCCCGTGTTGTTCGCCGAGCATCTCGACGAAACCTGCCATGCGGGCGATGCCGCTGGCGACATCGCCGGCCATGCCGAAAGTCAGGGCAAGGTAAAACATGACCTCGGAATCGGTCGTGCCCTCGACCGAATTGAAAAGCTCCGGGGCGATGGCAAACATCAGGTCGCGGCGCATCCGTTCGTAACCCTCGATCGCGCCGTTGTGAACGAACAGCCAGTTGTCATGGCGGAACGGGTGGCAGTTGCTGCGCTGCACGGCGC
>JBFEXY010000059.1:0-10396 GCA_041562415.1 Woeseiaceae bacterium | reverse complement strand
TAGTCGATTCGTTTTTCGGCTCTCATATCCTGCTCCCACGGAGCCTCAGGGCCCCTTGAGTCTCATTACCGGACGTTCGGCCTCGATGGTAACCGTGCCGAAATCTCCCTGTATTTCATAGCGCCCGTCCGCCCGCCGCTGAAACCCCGTGATCGCTCCATGCCCGAGTCGGCTGACAAAGGTACTGATATCGTCACCTCCCGTCGATTCGTCGACACAAACATCTACGCAAAACGGAAATTCGATAAGTGCGGCACGGATGCACACTTTCTCGGCAGGTCGCGGCTTCTCGTAGAACGGATGATCGGGCAGCAAATGTATGTCCATATCAATGAAAAGCGTTTCTGCCTCGAAGTGCCACGAGAGTACGAAGGAGCTGGTGAGGTCGACATTGGCGAACTCGCGGAGGCTGCGCCAGGCGATTGCATCGTTATCGCCCGACATTTTCCTGGTCCTGTCCGATTGCTTTCAGAAAGCCCGCCTTGTCGGATGGCGAAACCATAATTCGCCGATTGCCGTAATGGATGAGCAACCGGTCGAGTGACAACGCCGGCGAAGACAACGGATTGCGCGTGGCTTCCACCGACTGTATCGAATCGATCGGCACCTTCCACCTAAACGGCCCACACGCGACCCGCAGAGTGTTGCCGGATACCGTGTAGTGCGTGCCAACAAGCATGGATCCGATCAGCGCAACGATTGCCAGCGCGGCCACGATCATTACCGTCGCCTCACGTGGACTGTTTACCTGTGTGGCCACGATGCTCATGACGACGACCTCGAAAACCATGATTGCAACCAGCAGGAACAGCAACCAGCGATCGATTTTGGACTTGAATCGTTTGGGCGTCATAGCCGTCCATATTCGGGTGGCCAAACCCGGGCTGTCAAGCAAACACGGCGTTCACCCAAACGCCGATGAAATGCGATGCGACGACTACGACGATAGCAATTGCGACGTGCTCGCTTATTATCGCAACCGGCGACGACTCTTGTGCACGAGCAATAAAGTAACTCAGCACGGAAATTACGAGGATTCCCCAGGCGACGGAAGCCACGACCGCCGGCCATAACGGCAGCAACAGGACCGGGATGGCGAAGGAAATCGCGAAGACGAATTTCGTCACGAACGTCGTGACCGTTGCGGCCCAGATGTGATCTTGAGTAGCGTTGGGGTCCGCTTCTTCCGCCAGGTGAATCCCCAGTGCATCGGACAAGGCATCTGCCACAGCGATCACGAAGATCCCGCCGAGCACCGCGGTAACCGAGCGCGTGCCTGCATGAAGCCCTGCTATGAGACCGATTGTCGTGATAACGCCCGACGTCGCGCCGAAAAAGAGGCCGGTGCGTGCGCCGTCATTATTGAAGAAACCCATACTGCTCAGCTCACGAAGTCAATGCGGTAGAGGCTGACGTCGTGGTCATCGTCCGGCAGCCGCATCGGGCGCTGGTAATGCATGCCCAGCTTCTCGAGCAGGCCAATTGAGACCTTGTTCATTGGCGAAGCTATCGCCGTCACGGAGGACAGCTTCAGCCCGTCGCGCGCATGATCGAGGACCACGACCGATGCCTCGAAGCCGAATCCCCGGCCACAAAAATCAGGCAGGAAAGCGAAACCGATGTCGGGCTCATCGAGACCATCGCGACGGAACAGTCCACAGATACCGAGATCGACACCGTCTTGCCGGCGCGTAACGCGAAACGGCCCGTAGCCATAATCCCTGTAGAGTCGCAACGGGCCTGCCTCAATTGCGTCCCGGGCTTGCTCGACCGTGCGGATACCACGATCTCCAACGTAGCGCAGGAAGGCGGGATCATTCCAGATCGCAAGCATCAGCGGGGCGTCGTCCAGCGTCAACAAGCGCAGCTCGAGGCGCTCCGTATTCAAAACAGGCTCACTCATAAGCTGATCACAGGAATTCTACGGCCCCCGTCGCCAGCGAGTACTCCGCGCCGACCACCATCAACCCATTTTCCTGCGCAAGCTGCTGGATGATTCCGCGACTGTTTCGAATGATGTTGACCGCGCTGCGCACGTTTTCCCGCCCGACAAGGTCGACGAGTTCAGACTGGCTGCTCGTGACGCTCTCTGCTATTGCACGTTCGGCCGAAGGCCGGATCTGGTCGACAATCAGGCGCAGGTTGTCGGACTCGGGTTGCCGGTCACCCTGGACCGTGGCAAATGCGGCCTCCACGGCGCCGCATGAGGTGTGGCCGAGCACGACCACGAGTCGTACGCCAAATCTCAAGGCAGCAAACTCGATGCTACCCAATTGCGTCTTCGATATGACGTTTCCTGCGATTCGTATGACGAACAGGTCGCCGAGCCCCTGGTCGAACACGATCTCGACCGGCACGCGCGAGTCGGAACACCCGACCACGATCGCAAACGGTTCCTGACCGGCAGCGAGCTGCTCACGCCTGACCAGGTAATGTTGTGACCCGGGCTCAATATCCCCTGACACAAAACGGGCATTTCCTTCGCGCAATCGCTGCAATGCGTCTTCGGCCGTGATCATGCCGGTACCTCGAATCGGTTTCTAAAGGCGAACGCTTCCGGGGCGGCCCCCCCCACAGCAGCTCGCATTCGCGCGATATTTGCATGTGCCGTGTGGGACCGGTCTGACACCTGTCAATGTCTCCTGTGAGGCCGTACCCAGACCCAGCTCAACACGACGATTACCGCAAAGGCAGTGTAACTCGCAGCGAAAACCCAGGCCGGGGCCCGATAGTACAGGATTGCCTCGAGCCAATGCGAAACAAAGCTTCCGGCATAGGTTGCGTCACCGGCCTTGCCGCGCAAGAACATCTCCAGCTTCGTGAGCGGACAGATGACTCCGAGCCACGACTGCAACACGACGATGCCGATCGCAACGAGATGGATCGCGCGAAACCACCAGTTGCGCACCCAGCCCCATGACATCAGCTTACCCGCAAAAATCAGGAACAGTCCGACAACGACGAAGACGACGAACAGTACGTGAAGGAAGAGGACTGCGTCCGCAGCCAGAAGGTAAGGCATGGCCGCTAACCCAGCCTGCGGATTCCTATCCTGTCGCGAATCTCGGCGAGAAATGGCGCGGAGCGCTCGCGTGCCTTCTCGGCGCCTCTTCTGAGTTCCGCCTCCACGACTCCGGGATTGGCGATGAGCCGCTCGTATTCCTCGCGGGCCGGCTTTAGCTGCTCGTTGATATATTCGAATAGCAACTGCTTCATCTCACCCCAGCCGATTCCTCCGGCAAAACGCTCTTCGATGTCCCTGGTTTCTTCCTCGGTCGCGAACGCCTTGTAGATATCGAACAGCGTGCTGTCCGCCGTATCCTTTGGCTCCCCCGGTTCCAGGCTATTGGTCTTGATCTTCATAACCAGCTTGCGCAACCGCTTCTCGTCGGCAAACAGCGGAATCGTGTTGTTGTAGCTCTTCGACATCTTGCGCCCGTCGAGGCCTTTCAGTACGGCCGTGTGCTCACCAATCACGGGTTCCGGGAGGACAAACGTTTCGCCGTAGTGGTGATTGAAACGCTGCGCGATGTCGCGGGCCATCTCGACGTGCTGCTTCTGGTCCCTGCCCACCGGCACCTTCGTCGACTTGAACATCAGGATATCGGCCGCCATCAGGATCGGGTAACTGTATAGCGCCATCATGACGCCCTTGTCGGGATCCGCATTGCCGCGCTCTTCGTTGGCCTGTACGGCCGCCTTGTAGGAGTGGGCCCGGTTCATGAGGCCCTTTGCCGTCATCCCGGTCAGTATCCAGGTTAGCTCCGGAATCTCGGGGATGTCGGACTGCCGGTAGAAGAACGCGCGATCGGTGTCCAGGCCCAGCGCCATCCAGGACGCGGCGATCTCGAGCGTTGACCGGGCGATCTTGTCCGGGTCCTCGTTCTTGGCCAGCGAATGATAGTCAGCCAGGAAATAGAAATGTTCTGTCGACGGGTCCTTGCTTGCCGCGATGCCCGGGCGAATGGCACCGACGTAGTTGCCAATATGGGGTGTTCCGGTCGTCGTGATGCCGGTCAGGTAGATATCCTGGGTCATGCTCTAGGCCCTTAGTAGCCGGCTGCCTGGCCGTCCTTCCTGACTTCCGAGGCGCCATAGTACACGCCCTCCTGCTGATCGCGCAGGATCGCCTGGTAGCCCCCGAAGCTGCCGTCGCTACCCCCGAGCGTATGGCCCATTTCTTCGAGTGCTTTGCGCGTTTCCTCGCTGAAACCCCGCTCGAGGTATACGGTGCCGCCGTCCGCCATGACCTCGCCCGTTGGCTGCGACGATCCACCGTGGCGGACACGGGCTGCATCGCCCGCTTCCTGCAGATTCATCCCGAAGTCCAGCATGTTCACGACTATCTGCACGTGACCCTGGGGCTGCATCGACCCGCCCATGACCCCGAAACTCATCAGCGGCTCGCCGTCTTTCATGACGAACGCGGGGATGATGGTGTGAAAAGGGCGCTTGCCCGGCTGTAACGCATTCGCGTGCTCCGGATCCAGGCTGAACAGTTCGGCGCGGTCCTGCAGCATGAAGCCGAGATCGCCCGGGATCATGCCGGACCCCATGCCACGGTAATTACTCTGGATCAGGGACACCATGTTCCCGTCCTTGTCCGCGACAGTGAGATAAATGGTGTCGCCGGTTTCAAGCTTCGCATCGCCTGCCGGCAGGCTCTTCGACGCCTTCGTCATTGAAATCAGCTTGCGGCGCTCGTCGGCATAATCTTTTGAAATCAACCAATCCACGGGAACGTCGGCGAAGTCCATGTCGGCATAGAACTTCGCCCGATCTTCGTAGGCGAGTTTCTTCGCCTCTACGAGAAGGTGGATGTACGCAGCGCTGCCGAAGCCCATCGAGCGAATATCGTAATCCTCCAGGATATTGAGTATTTGCAAGGCCGCGATTCCCTGGCCGTTCGGCGGCAATTCGTAAACGTCCCAGCCGCGGTAATTCGTCGACACGGGCGTCACCCATTCCGAGCGATGACTTGCGAGGTCTTCGTAACGCATCAGACCGCCCTGTTCGGCCATGAATGCATCAATAATTCTGGCGATCTCGCCCTTGTAGAATACGTCGCGACCGCCTTCGGCAATCATCTCGTACGTCTTCGCGAGCCGGGGGTTCTTGAAGATCTCGCCCTTTTTCGGTGTATCCCCTTCAGGCATATAGGTTTCTGCAAATCCCGGGTAGTCGGCGACATGGCGCTTGTTGCGCCCCATGTAATAGGCGATCACTTCTGACACAGGGAATCCTTCCCGCGCGTAGCGGATCGCCGGAGCAAGAATCTCGGCCATTGAAAGACGACCATAGCGGCCGTGCAGTTCGTACCAGCCGTCGACCGCTCCCGGCACGCTGACCGGCAACGGGCCCAGCGGCGGAATGGCTTCGATGCCGTTCTCCCGGAAATACTCGATCGTCATCGCAGCCGGCGCACGACCCGACGCGTTCAGACCCGTCAGTTCCCGATCTTCGGCATTCCATACGATGGCAAACAGATCGCCACCGATACCGCAACCAGTAGGCTCCATCAGTCCGAGCGCGGCGTTCGCGGCGATCGCGGCATCCACGGCGGTACCGCCTGCCTTGAGAATGTCCAGAGCGATCTGCGTCGCAAGCGGCTGGCTCGTCGCTGCCATGCCGTGTGGCGCGATGACTTCGGACCGGGATGCATGCGGCAACCCCGTAACGCGATCATAGGCGGCAAGGCTATCGCCCATGACCGCACTTCCCGACATCAAAAACAAGATTCCTCCCAGCCCATACAATCGCCTCATCGGGCACTCCGCAATACTCACAGGGGCGACAATAATGCCTAGTTTGGGATGCGATTTAAACTCGTACAGTCAGGTGGCTGGCGGTATGATTCGGGCAATGAGCCTGGACTTCAGCGACAAGAACCGCGAACTCGGACCTCTTTACGGGCGGCATATCGAGGAGATGTGCCGGCGGCACGATCATGCGCTGGAGCGTGCCGGAGCATCGCACGCGGTGATCTTCTCGGGTGCGCCCAGGTACGCTTTTCTCGACGACAATACGTATCCTTTCCGCGCCAATCCACACTTCGTGGGCTGGGCGCCGCTGACTCGTTTACCGCTCTCCTACATCGTCTATACGCCGGGCGACACGCCTGTGCTCATTTATTATCAGCCGCACGACTACTGGCATCCGGTACCGGGCAGCCCGGACGGCTACTGGACGTCTCAATTCGATATTCGCATCATCCACGAGGTCGAAGAGGCGGCCCGCCATCTGCCGGAAAGCCGCGAGAAGAGCATCCTTATCGGTGAGGTCGATGACGAAAGCCACGCTTTCGGCATCGAGCGAATAAACCCCACCACGGCGATTAATATCCTCCACTTTGCGCGAGGATCGTCGAAGACCGGCTACGAACTGGCCTGCATGCGCCTCGCGGCGCGGCGCGGCGCACTTGGCCATATTGCGGCCGCCGCCGCGTTTAACGAGGGGCTGCCCGAATTCGCCATACACCAGGCATTCTGCGAAGCCACCAGTCACGCCGAGCACGAATTACCTTACAGCAACATCATCGCGCTCAATGAACATGGTGCCATCCTGCACTACACGGATCTCGATCGTGACCCCCCTGCCGAGCGCCGCTCTTTCCTGATCGACGCCGGCGGACAGGTTCACGGCTACGCATCGGATATCACGCGTACCTACAGCGCCGGTGATGGGCGATTTTCGGACCTTATCGCGCGGATGGAGGTGCTGCAGCAGGAGATCGTGAGCCGAATCCGGGTCGGTGCAAACTACCGGGAACTGCATCTCGACACGCACCGGCTCACCGCCGCTGTCCTGGTCGAATCCGGCCTCGCGTCCGGCGATGCCGACACGCTGCTTGCAGAAGGCGTCACCAGTGCTTTCATGCCGCACGGAATAGGCCACTTGCTCGGAATACAGGTCCACGACGTGGCGGGCTTCATGGAGAACGAAAACGGTTCGACGATCGATCCGCCCAGCGGCCACCCGTATCTCCGGCTTACTCGCGTTCTGGAAGAAGACATGGTCCTCACAGTAGAGCCCGGACTCTATATCATCGACCTTCTCCTCGATAATCTGCGCGGCACGCCCGCAGAATCTCTCGTCAATTGGAGTGCCGTGGATGCACTTCGCCCCTTCGGCGGCATCCGCATCGAGGACAACGTCCGCGTCCTCGCAGATGGCTGCGAAAACCTGACCAGGGACGCATTCTCCGAACTGCAATAGCCCCCCGCCATAAGCCTGTAAAGCGGCTGCCGTTACATTGCACATCGCGCCCGAAAAGTGTGCGCAAGCAAGGTGTGCCTGCGCGATGCTGGTGCAACAGGCAGGCCACGGCGGTAACGTACTTTCTCTTTTTTATATATTTTACAGCAGGTTACGAGTTACTTGCGGCCTCTGCGGGGAGCAGCAAGCTGGTACGCTTCCTGCAACAGGTAGCCATGACTCCGAGCAACCGAAATATCTCGCTACGCGGGCTGCGGACGTTTTGTGTCGCAGCCGAGCATGCGAGCTTCCGGGTTGCCGCAGAGCGGCTCTTCATTACGGCGTCGGCCGTCAGCCACCAGATCAAGAACCTCGAAGAGGAACTGGGTCAGAAGCTGTTCGACAGAACGAGCCGTTCGTTGACGCTGACCGACGCTGGGCGTTCGCTGCTCGACGACATGAAACCGTTGATTACCCGCCTCGACGAGGTCGCTGCGCGTCATCGTGCAGCCGCGACTCGCAGTACGCTGAGCATCTCGGTACAACCTTTTTTTGCAAGCGAGGTCTTTATTCCCAAGCTGCCGGAGTTCACTCGCGATCATCCCGATATCGATATCAGAGTCGACACGAGTGATGAATCGGCGGAGAAACACCCTGCGACGGCTGACGTGTCCATCCGCGTCTTCAAGTCAGCACCGGAAGGCCTGAGTTCGGACAGGTTGTTTCCGTTGCGCCTGGTACCGGCTGCTTCCCCGGAGCTACGCAAGAAAATGGTGGTCGACAACGAATCAATCGTCGGCGACGTGCCCCTGCTCGTTCACGACAACCGGCCGAAAGCGTGGCGCCAATGGCAACAGTCTTCGGGCGTAACGATACCGCGAGACGCGAGCATCATTCGGCTCGACTCGATGATCGCCATAGCGCGGGCTGCCGAGCGTGGACTCGGCGCTGCGCTGGTGCCCGTACAGCTGAGTGATGCCTGGTTCGAATCCGGCAGCCTGGTAGCGCTATCGGATCACGAACTGGTGACTCGCGATGCGTACTACTTTGTCTGCCGCCCGGGAGACGCTGGCAATGAAACCATCCAGACACTGAGAAGCTGGGTGTTACAGAATTTCGACGACTCCCGATGAATTTTTTTCATTATTCGGGCGATTTTTTTTCGTTTGCGGCTTACCGCCGCTGGCCATACTGTTTCCGCGACGAAACGATCCGCGACCCTGACGTCGCAGAAATCTTTGAATCGCTTGGAGTGAAAATCATGAAACCAGCAAGAAAGCTAACTCGTTTTGGCCGGCTGTCGCGCCCATTCGCGCTTGTGGCAACGCTCGTCGTCGCAGGTCCGCTGTCCGCCCAGGAAGCTGACCCTGTCTACACGATGACGGTCATTGTAGATGCCGCCCACGGCAGCAAGGTCGCCGCCGGAGAATACGAGCGTGCGATCGAGAAGATCACCGCCCGGAAGACCACCAGGGACCTGTACTCTCGGCAAACCAATCTCTGTGTCGCGTATACGAAAACGGGTGCGCTCGACAAGGCAACCGCAGCCTGTGAAGCCGCGCTGAAGCTAATGCGCGGTAGCGACAGGACTGACCGCATATACCTGGCGCTGGCGTTGTCGAATATGGGGGTGCTGCAAGCGGCCAAGGGCAGTGCCGAGAACGCGCGAAAATCTTTCCGGCAAGCACTGGAACTGGACACCGGCCTGTCGGCCCCGAAGATCAACCTCGCCCGACTCGCGAGGAGCCACGTTCCCAGCGCATGAGCAGCACCGATCATCGAGCCCCCTCGGATAGAGATGTCCGTCGATGATCACCCGGCGGCCCGCACCTCCCCCTGCGGGCCGCTATTCCCTTTCAGGGGCTCGTCTCCGACGACGAAGCCCTGCCCTTCGCCTTGAGTTCCTTTTTCACGCGGCTGCCCTTGCGCTCGAGTGCCGGTCGCAAAGCTCGCCCGAGCCATGGCATCAGGTAGCTCAGCGTCGTCAGCACGCCGCTGATGGCCGGCATCGCCTGCTCGCGCTGCTTGTTTCCGCACAGGTCCAGGATCGCCTGGGCCACTTCCTCCGCCGAACTCATCGGCTGGGAAAACGTCAGGTCAGACGTCGTGTCGATATCGGCAAGAATGAATTGCGTGGCGACCGGACCGGGCGACACTACGGCGAGCTTGATACCTGAACCGCGGATTTCCTCGTCCAGCGAAAACGTAAACGCCCGCAGCCCGAACTTGCTCGCCGAGTACGCCGCACTCCCGGGAACCGGTGTGCGTCCGGCCAGCGAAGCAACATTGACGATCGCGCCACCGCCGGCTTCCCGGATATGCGGTAAAGCGATGCGCGTAAGCATTATCGGTGCCTTGAGATTTACGTCAATCGTGCGGCCGAGATCCTCGGCGGAGAGGGACTCGACGTAACCCCGCGCATGGAAGCCGGCGTTGTTCACGAGAACGTCAATCCTGCCGAACTCGAACTGGGTCTTCTTGAACAGATCAACGCAGCTGTCGGCATCGGATACGTCCATCGGAAATATCTCGACACGAGTCCTGTCGCGCAGTTCAGCAGCGATCGATTCGAGGTTCTTGCGATTGCGAGCGACCAGCATCAGATTGGCCCCCGCCTGGGCAAACAATCGCGCAGCTGCGGCACCTACGCCTTCGGAGCCACCCGTGATGATGACGGTCTTGTCTTTGAAAATCATCGAGGCATCTTATGCGATGCCGTGACAATCTAAAAGCCGATGATACGTTTCATCCTGCGCCAGAGAGACGACTCCCAGCCATCGACCTCGAGTTGCTCGGGATCAAATTTCATTGCCGGCAACGTCGTGTCGGGGCAGATTCTCTCGTTTTCGGCAACATCCTCGGGCCGCAACTCGAGTCTCCCTCTTTTCTTGTCTGCTCCATCGGTGAGGCCGTCGACAGCAAGACTCAGGTACGGCAGGACCTCGTCATCGACGATGTCGTCAAGAAAGACGGCGTCCGGATCGAAGGCTTCCTTCGACAGGATGACACAATCATCGAATGACCTGTCCTTGCTGATGGTGATGTCCCCGCAGTTGCTGAGTCCTTACTTTAGTGCGGCCGGTAATAATTGGCTGTGAGCCCCCTCACAGCTGGAAAATCTTCCATTTTTTCTTGGATTTTCAGTGGCTAACAGACATTCTGGCTCAGCGGTCATGGATTATGTAAAGCATTTTCGGGCCCT
>JBFEXY010000058.1:0-10428 GCA_041562415.1 Woeseiaceae bacterium | reverse complement strand
TCGATCTTCGAGCCGGACTCGAGCAGGATGCCCGACTCGGTGAACGAGCGGATCCGGTCCGTGACCACGGAGGCTCGACCTGACCGGATCGTTTTGAAGAGGTCGTCGTTCGGTATCAGGCAGAGCCGTTCTTCCCAGGGTTCGTAATACGGGTTGAAGTGCTTGTCGACGTCGAAGTCCGGACCCAGCGTTCTGCGTGCATGCCCGACCAGGAACCATCGCGCGAACCGGGGCCGCCTGCGTGCGACCCGGAAAATGAACGCCTGCAATCGAATGTTCTTCCAGCGCGTGATTCGATAAGCGAGCTTCGCAGGCAGAATCTTGCCGAGCACATTCGCGATGATGTCTTCGTCCGGGAACGAGATCATGTAGGTCGGAGAACGCTGCAGCATGATCACGTGCTCCGCTTTTTTCGCGAGCTCCGGTACCAAAGTGACGGCGGTTGCACCGGAACCGATGATCGCCACGCGTTTGCCGTCGTAATCGAGGTCCTCGGGCCACTCCTGCGGATGCACGATGCGCCCCGCAAAGCGCTCGCGACCCGGAAATTCCGGTGTGTGACCGTGCTCGTAACTGTAGTAGCCCGCGCACATCAGCAGGAAGCCGCAACGTATTTGTCGTGCCTCTCTTCCTTCACCGACCTCGAGGTCGAGCGTCCATGCGCTGTCATCGGTCGACCATTCCGCCCTGGTGAGGTGGTGGCGGAAGCGAATTCGTTTTTCGATGTCGTATTCGGCCGCCGTTTCCCGGATGTACCGGAGAATCGAAGGGCCGTCCGCGATTGCTTTCGCGTCTTTCCAGGGTTTGAACCGGTAGCCGAGCGTGTGCATATCGCTGTCGGAGCGAATGCCCGGGTAGCGAAACAGGTCCCACGTGCCGCCCACGCGATCACGGCCCTCCAGGATGATGAAGTCGATGTCGGGAAGCGCTGCCTGAAGATGGCACGCGGCCCCGATGCCCGACAGGCCGGCTCCGATGATGACTACGTCCCGGTACTCGCTGGTCGAGTCTTGCATCTCAGGGCGCCGTCCCGCGTGCCCCCGGCCGGTAACGTTCCTGCGCGCGGCGTTCCACGTCTTCGCGATAATAGGCCACGTCCTTGAATTGCTGCTCGGCATACAGCGGGGCCTGGTCGAAGAAATGCGGCGAGTCCGGATCGTTGCTCTGCCCGCCCGCGAGGATCGATTTGGCTTTGACCCTGTCCCCGAACTCGACGACTGCCACGAAACTGTTGCCGTTGTCGCCGTAGAGGCGTTTCGTGCCGTCACGTCGTTTCGCGCCGAAGTCCGCAAGCGCACCCCAGCGGCTGTTGGCCATACCTACCGCGAGACTCGGCTGGTTGTCATCGTAGGTAAGCTGGATCGCGCCGGAGAGCCGCTGGAAGCGATTGATCTCACCCCACGGCATGCGCCAGTCGCCGAAATCGCTCTCGAGCATCGCCACCGTCTCGGCGAGGACCTCGAGGCGTTCCGATGGTCTGGTCGTGGTGCCCAGCATAGTGATCCGCTCCATCTCGCTCAGTCCTTCGGGAAACGGCGCGCGGGCCAGGTAGTTCATCCCGTAGAAGTGTGCAAGCGACATGGCCACCGAGTCCTCCCCGGTTGCGAGGTTCCACTCCGTCAACACTGCGATCGGTTCGGCCACCGCCGCATCGTGCTCATCAGCCTGATCCCATGCCTCCAGCAGGCCGCCGATAAGTTTCTCGAAACCGGGGAGATAGGGGTCGTGGGCGAGCTCAATCAGTCCGTCGAGCGTCAGCTCGTCGACGTCAGAGAGCACGCGCACGGCATGCACACCGCGGAAGTTTTCGTGGTCCGGCGCCATGTACGCCGGGTAGTCCTCGCGCTTCGGACTGAACTCGGCGGCGGCGGTGAACGGCGTGGAGTTCGCGTTCTGGATCCAGCCGTTCGGCGGATTCAGTATCGTGACTGCCTCGTCGACGGTATGCAGGCCCTGCCAGTCGGTCGCCGGGTCGCTGCCGTCGACCGGTTTCGAGAAGTCGAAACGCGTATCGCGCTTGGGGATGAAGTTGCCGTGGAAGTAGGCGATATTGCCCTCGGCATCCGCGAAGACCGTGTTGTTCGACGAGTTCGTTCGGATGTTCATCATCTCCCGGAACTCGTCGTAGTTATCGAGCTTCGTCCGCGTGAATGACTGGATCAGCGCGTTGACCGGGTCCCAGTTAATCTTCGTCACTGTCCATTTGCCGTCGACATCGTGCGTCACCGGCCCGTGATGCGTGTGGTAAACCGTGAACGCGCGCTCGCGGACCTTGTCGCCGTCTTTGTATTTCAGCGAGACCTCGGATACCTCGACGGGCTTCAACTCTTCGCCATAGCGATACAATAGCTTTCCGTCTTCGCGACTTACCTCTTCAACGAATTCGTCGATGAAGTCGACGTGGGTCGACGTATGCATCCAGCCGGTCTTCTCGTTGAAGCCCTGGTAGACGAAGAACTGTCCCCAGGTCACTGCGCCGTAGGCGTTCAGGCCTTCCTCGCTGACGATATGCACCTCGCCGCGAAAATAGAACGACGTGTGCGGATTGATCAGCAACAAGGCATTGCCGGATTCCGTCCGATCTCCGGAGACTGCAAAGCCGTTCGACCCGCCAGGCGGCGCAAACTCCGCCTCGATATCGCGAGCCGCTGCAATAGGCTCCCCGGCGGCGTCACCGCCATAGAATCGGGCGATCCGCTCCAGCGGAATCTGCTCGATGTCGCCACCGATAGAGCCTTCACTGAAGAACATCGGCATCCACGGCTCGAAGCGGGTGAGAAGCTTCGGTTTCACCTCGGGATGTGTCAGCAGGTAGTAATTGAGGCCGTCGGCCCACGCGTTGCACAGCGCCCTGAGCCACTCCGGCGCCGAGGCATACGCGGCCCTGGCTTCATCGACCGTCATATAGAGCCGCGCGCGCAGGTCGCTGAAGATAGCGCTCTCGCCCTCGACTTCGGCCAGCTGGCCGATAGCCCAGACGTAATTCCGCTCGATGCGCGGGAAGTCGTCTTCGGCCTGTGCGAACAGCAGGCCGAATACGGCGTCGGCATCGCTCTTGCCGTAGACGTGCGGCACGCCGAAGTCGTCGCGGATGATTTCGACGCGCGCCGCCCGTTCTTCCAGCCGCGCGAGCTCCGGGTCAGCCTGCTGTGTACAGGCTGCAGCGCCCAGGAAGAGGAAAAATGCGAATGCCCGCGCAAACACCTGAGTCATGGTCGTGAGCCCCTTTCTTTCAATCCTGTTTCTGCGGCAGCCGTCCCGGCCAATTGCCGAACTGCATTTCGAACTCGATGCCGACGCCGATATTGCGCTCCCGCTGCTCGATCAGGAAATCGCGCGGCCAGTTCACGTAGGTGAGCAGCTCGATAAAAAGCCATTCGCGTGATATTTGCCGCCGGTAGCGGAGTTCGAAGCCGTAGTCGCGGACCGGCACCTCGTAGTCGGTCTCGCCGGTGGAGTATGCCGCATAGGAAAACGCATGCTTCCTCGACAGGTTCTGGTAGGCAACCAACTTGGTCGTCCACGAAATTCCCTCGACCTCTTCTTCGGCAACGACAATCGAATAGGAGCGCAGCAACCAGGTGTCACTGAACACATGATCGAGAACGTTCTGTATTGAAATGCCGGCACCGCGTTGATTCTGCACGAACACGCGCGGTTCGACACGCCACAGCCAGTCGTCGCCGAACGCCCGGTGCCAGCGATATGTCGCCCGCACAAACGGTTCGAGCGGCGTTGCCATCCGTACGCCCGCGCCGAACGACCAGCCGCGCCGCAGTGTCGCATCGCGGCTGTAGCCGATGCCGAGGAGCCAATCCTCCTCCTCGAAGTCATTGAAGCGGTCCGGCAAGGTGTCAATGTTGTCATCGGCCGAGCCGTCAACAAAATCGTTGACGTCGCCACGGCCGAGCAACAGGCTGGTGCGCTTGTTCACCGCCGGAAGTCCGAAACGCGCCTTCAGGCGGATGCGCTCGCGAAGCCCATCACGCTGGTCCCATTGGCCGCCGACAGAAAGTCGTCCGCGCGTCACCGTGGCCTCCTCCTCGACCTCAGCCGACCCGAAGATGTTGTCGACAGTCTGGGCCGTGCTTGTTACGACGTCTTCAACGGTTCGCTGGGTGCGGTCGAGCAGCTGTTCCTCTACGGCCGTTACGGGCACTTCCTCGACCCATTCCTCCGGTAGTGGATGCTCGGTGACAGAAACGGGCACCGGCGCATCGACGGCCTGCTGGTCTGAACCGGACAGTTCGTCTGTTTCGGGCGATGTCGCGCAGGCGGACCCCAGCAACGACACCGCTAGAACTAATATGCGGCTAGGCGTCACGGCTTGGTGCCTGGCTTCCCTTTGTCGGGATCGTTTCCCGGATCGACGCTTGCCCGTTGTGGCTCCGTACTGTTGAACTGGCGATCGAAAAACTCCAGCACGCTGCTTCGAAGGTAGAACAGGTACGCAGCGGTCGTCACGTGGCCTGTCGGCAGCGTTATCGACTCCGGTTGCCCCATCGCATCCTGCAGTTCGAGCTGCTTTTCGTAGTGAACGGCGTCGTCAAACTTCGCCAGCACCAGCAGCACCCGCTCCGGGTCTATGTAGCGTGCGAGGCTGAGAGGATCCGAGACGATGTGTTCCTGCAGGTATCGCCGCAGCCCTTCCCTGTCCGTCTGCAGCGTCTCCATCGCGCCTTCCGCGGCATCGACGATCCTTCCTTCAGATGAATTTGTCAGCACGAACGGCAGATCGCCTGCCACGAGCGCGAGGGCCGATGCGCTAACGCGCGCGTCCGCCGCGGTAACGAACAATGCATTGAAGCCACCGAGACTCGCGCCGAAAACTGCGATCTTGTCCTTATCAATCTTCGGCACGGTATCGACCCAGTCGAGCATGCGGCGATGACGGATCGCCGTACGCCGAATCGCTTCTTCCGGCTGCAGCATGTCCTCGAGCAGCGTCTTGCGCTGGAGTGTATCGACGATTACCGCGTTGTAGCCGTTGTTCGCGAAGTAGGTTGCGAACGGCCTTACGACATGTTTCTGGCCATTGAGTATCGGCAGCACGAGCACGACCGGGGCGCTATCGGGCTCGATCTGCTCGTAATATTCGAAGGTAATAGGCGAGTCGTCATCGCTGCCGGCAATATCCGCAGGGAACTCTCCGTCGAACACACGATAGGTGGAATTCTCCCTGGCCAGGCTGAGTTCCGCGCGCACATCCCCGGCCTCATAGTCGAACCGCTCGGCCACCTCCGGCGGCATCGGCACGGCAACCGCGTGCGGCCGCTCCAGAGACTGCACGCTTGCGCAGGCCGACACCAGTGCCAGCATGATTGCCGAGGCGGCGAAACCCAACGTTCGGTATCGGCAGACAGCGGTCTGTAAGTTCTTCATTTTCATGATATAGCAGGCAGTACCAGGCTCGCGAGGCTCAACACGAGGAAGAAACCGCACATGTCGGTCACGGTCGTCAACAACGGTCCGGATGCAACCGCCGGGTCGAACCTGAAACGCTTCAATAATAACGGCACGGTGCCGCCGATCGAAACGGCCACGACGGTATTGATCGCGAGCGCCGCGCCGACCACCAGCCCGAGAATCGCGTTGCCTTTCCAGGCCCACGCGGCCAGTCCGAGGAGCAGACCGAGCGCCGCGCCGTTGATGATCCCCACGCTGGCTTCTTTTCGCCAGACACGCAGTACGTCGCGCGGCAATGCCGCGCCGAGTGTCAACTCGCGCATGCTCACCGCCACCGCCTGGTTGCCGGAGCAGCCGCTCATGTCCGAGACGATCGGCAGAAATACCGCAAGCGCGATTACCGCCGTCAGCGTGTCCTCGTATAGTGCGATCACGCTGGCCGCGATGATATTCAGGACTATGTTGACGCTCAGCCACGAAAGCCGGCGTGCCGAGCGCACGGATACCGGCATGCTACGCAACTCGTCGCCGCCGATGATGCCCGCTGCCTTGAGGCTGTCCGCCTCGGACCTTTCCGCGAGTGCCTCGAGTACGGCGCGGCGGCGCACGATTCCGAGCATCATGCCGCGCGTATTTATGACCGGCACGGCAGCGATGTCGTGTTCGTCGAAGAAGTTCTCGAGTTCGTTCAGGCTGGCCTCGGGCGACACCGTGTACGCTTCCTTCGCCAGTTCACCGATTGTGCTCCCGCGGTCGGCAAACACGAGGTCGCGGATGCGGATGACCCCCTTCAGTTTGCGTTTTCTGACCACGACATAAACATAGTGAACAGTCAGCAGGTGGTAGTCGATGTCTTCACGAGTCAGATCTTCCACGACTTCACGCACGGTCAGCGACATCGGGTAGGAGGCGAACTCCGTCATCATGAGTCCGCCGGCCTGATCCGCCGCGTAGGTGATCAGCTCACGAATCTCTTCGGCATCTTCCTCGGCGAGTTCCGCAATGATCGCCTCGGCATCGTCGGCATCCAGTTCCGATAGCACGTCGACGCGGTGGTCGCTGGCCAGTTCCTCGACGATCGGGGCAGCATGCTCGGTCGGCATTTCCTCGATCAGGTCGGCGGCATACGCGTCGGATACGACCTCCAGCAACGATGCCGCCCGCTCCGGCGGCAACAGCGCCAGCAGCCTGCGTTGGTCGTCCGGAGTCAGCACATAGACTTCGTGGAGAAGCTCATCCGGATGCATGACATCGAGCATGGCCTCGACGTCGTCGGCACGCCCCGAACGAAGCAGATCCTCCAGTTTTTCCGGTTGCTGCTCTTCTGCTGGCTGCATGAATGCGCCTCCGCGTCCTTGGTTACGGATCACCATCATACGCTGCAGGACCATTTACATATAAACGCCGCTTCCGCAAATATTTGATTACCGCCGTCGATACCGTATACGGTTGAAAATCGTTGGCGGGCCCTCAATGATTGGGGCTAAGCGATTACGGGAGCCCCGGGCAGCAGATGATCAGGCGCTTTATCAATCAGGTGGTCGACGCCATCTCGGCGCCACAAACCGGCGAACACGACGCCGAAAGCCGTGAGGCAGCACTGCGTTCGGCTACCGCCGTACTGTTGCTGGACGTCGCGCGTGCTGACCATGTGTTCGACGAGAGCGAGTTCGAGCGCGTGCTCGAACTGGTCGAGAAGCATTTCGGGATGTCGCCGGAAGACGCCGCCGAAGTCGTGAACGCCGCCGACGAAAAGGCTGAGAACCTCGTTTCGTTGCACGAGTTTACGCAGCTGCTGCATAACAACCTCAACGAAGACGAAAAGGCACGGATCGTGGGCCTGCTGTGGCAGGTTGCGTACGCGGACGGACGGCTCGACATGTATGAAGACTCGCTTGTGCGCAAGATCAGCGACCTGCTGCATGTGAGTCGTGGCAGGAGCATGCGCCTGAAACACGACGCCGAACAGGCAGCCAGCTAGCACCGGACGCTACTCGGAGCGGGCCTTACCGCCTCGAACCATCGCTTCCGTATCCCTGAGTTCCGCTTCGACGGCCGCATCACGGTTTTCGGACAAAGCGATGCCGATCTCCCGCATGGCGGCGTCGTACTCACCCTGCTCTGCGAGTGCGAGTGCGAGGTTATTGCGAGCCGCGATCAGGGTAGGGTCGTGTTCGAGAAGATCGCGGTAGGCAGCCTCGGCCGCTCGATAGTCCCGCATCGCGAACCGCGAATTGGCAAGGCCGAACAGGGCAACGGTGTCACCCGGCCATTTATCGAGGGCCGTCTGCCAGGCGATCGCCGCCCCCTCGACTCGGCCGGCCTGTTCGAGTGCCGCGATCGCCTCGAAATATCGCGAGCGCTCAGGCGCAGTCGGCAACTCATCGGGCGCCAGTACGACCATGCCCCAGTAGCCGCCGCGCCGCCACGTGTGCAGGTAGGTTCTGATCGGCGTGACCCGCCGCTCTTCCGTGCCGGAACGAAGCACAACCTCGCCGCGCTCCGCGTCGATGCCGACCACGACCGCATAATGCCAGCTGGGAATAGCCGCAACGCCCAGGTTCTGCAGCACCAGTACCGGGCGTCCCGATTCCAGCTCCCTCCAGACTGCGGCGAGATTGCCATCGATCAAATACGGCAGTCGACCCTCGGTGCGCGTGGCGGCGAGGAGCTCCAACTGCAGACTACCCTGCCTGCCCGGCAGGTAAACCCTGTCCACGATGTCCTCGAGCGATACCGTGGCGCCGCTCGTCGCCAGCACCGTGGTTAATGCCGCTGGTCCGCACTGATAGCGCTCCTGCGGATAGAAGGGGGTGTCGTCGAGCTCGATAGCGCGCGCAGATGGCGGCAGTTCGCCTATCGAAGCGGGGATCGAAGCGCAGCCCGTCAGCAATACCAAAAGAGCCGGCAAAAGCCGGCTCCTTTGATCAACGCTGGCTGCGCCGAACATACTTACTCGCTCAGAAGCTCTTGAATATGTTCGTCACGCCCACCAGCTCGAGGATCAGCAGTACCACGAATACGGCGCCGATCAGCGCGAGAATGTCCCCGCCAGCGACCTGCGCGTCGAGCTGGCCTTGGAGTTCCAGCAGCTCGGCATTGCTGAGTCCATTAAGGCGCTCGACGACCATGGCCTTGTCGACGCCGAACGCCTCCAGTTGTCTCCCGACATCCTCGCGTGCCAACACAACCTCGATGCGCGACAGGCTCGCCGCTCGCGACTCGTCGTCCAGAAGATAAGCGGTGCCGATCATGCCTGCAGGCGCCGCCTGGGCGAACCCCATACAGATAATCGACACGGAAACCAGGCGCAGCATCGCGCCACGTGCTCTGTGTGAAAACATTTTGCCTTGCCCTCGATAAGCGAATTCGCCGCTACTATAGCACCCGCCAGACGACGGTAAACCGTGCCCGCAGCACACTTTTTCGCTGAAGGTGTTACGTCAGTCTTCCTTGACGGCGTTACGGATGCGCTTATAGCCGAGCTTCAGCTCCTCTCCGAGCTTGGCGAAAGCATCTCCCAGTCCCTCGCCTGTCTTGTCGAGTTCGGCTCGCGAGGAGAATTCCTGCATTTTCTCCTCCAACTCATCCCATTCGTCCTGCGCTTCCTTTGACGCCAGGTGAATCTTCAGCCGCAGCTCATCGCGCTTCTGTTTGAGGTCGGCTATCAGGTCATCGAATTCGCTCATACCGGTCTCCTGCTATCGCGGTTCGGGAACCGCTCTTAAGATCGGACAGTGTAAGAGGCCCGCCCCGGGGAATGGAATACGTAACTTACTCGATCATCATCGGCTGCTCGATGGCGCCGATAAGCTTGCGGTGGAAGTCGGTAAATTCGCTGTACTCCTCCGGCCCGTACTCGTCATGGCCGCTCGTGTACTCCAGCCTGAGTATCCAGCCGTCGTCGCTGCTGTCGATCTTCCGCCGCCAGCTGCCAAACCGTGACTCATCCGCATCCGGCTTCTTCGCCGCAAGCTTGAGCTTCGAAGCAGCCGGTCGCCGTAGCGTCGTCACAGTGGAAACGGTGAGCGGCACGGGGATCTCGAAGCCGAATCGCCGCTCCGGCAGGCGCTCGTATTCGAGGAACGTTGCCTCGAAGAATCCTGGCAGCTTGAACGACGCCGCGTCGATGGGCAGACGGTATCGCAGTTCGACGACGAGTTCGGCGCTGGCATCGAACACGTTGTCGACAAAAGCGTCGTCGACGATCGCGTCCGAGTAGCGGTCCGCGACCCACCGCTGCATCGTTCCAAGCATTTCCGATACCTCGATTTCGCGCAGCTGGCCGCGCATATCGGCGGCCTGGTAACCGGAGAACACGCCGACTTCGGTTACGAGGAGCTGATTGTCTTCAGTACGCTCGATATCGCGCTCGACCTGCAGACCGGAATCACCGACTGCGAAATCAGGGATCGCCAACAGTTCGGGCGCCTTTCCCAGCACCAGCGCGTGGTTGCCCGCCATGTAGCGAGGTGGCGTGGTGCCTAGCCTGAGGTCCTTGTCCGTCGAATCTATGTAAAGGCGGTCACCATCGACCGGCACCGAGACGATCATGTGGTCGAACTGGTCGATGTTGGGAAGCTCGGGCAGGACGCGCTGGTTGATGTTGACGAGGGCGAGTTCTGCGGGCACGCCCACGGCATTCAGCATCGAGACCAGCAGGACAGCGTGATCCTTGCAGTCACCGTAGCGATCACGGAGCGTCTCGCGCGCAGTCTTGGGCACGTAAGCGCGGCGTCCGAATTCGATGGCTTCGTAGTGCAGCTCCTTCTGCACGTAGTGACTGATGGTTTCTATCTTGCGGCGCGTATCGTCGATGCCTTCGACGAGGCGCGCGGCCATGTCCGCCACCCGGTCCGCATCCAGCTTGTCGTCGATGATTGCGAGGTAATCGCTCCCCGCCTGGCGCCAGTCTGCGCTCGTCGTGCCGATCGTTACCCACGGAAGCATACGATCGTACCAGGGCTGCATGGGCTCCCAGCGGAAGACAACGGGTTTCACCGCCTCCCAGACCATCGAGCC
>JBFEXY010000057.1:0-10736 GCA_041562415.1 Woeseiaceae bacterium | reverse complement strand
GCCGTGGTGCGTGCGTGAGCGCAGTCGGCCGGCCGACCCACTCGCGCAGCTCGCGCTGGAACTCGGCCTGGAACTGCGGATCGTGCAGATGCTCTTTGACCCCGGCTTCGAGCCGCTCGAACGCGGGCACCAGCGTCTCCGGGACGTATCGCCCACCGAAGGGTCCGAAGCGCCCGCGCTCGTCTGGCAGCTCGCCGTTGATCGCAGCCTGCAGAAGCGTTTCCGCCTCGCCCGACTTTAATAAGGAAGTCATGCCTGTTTCTCCACGGCGCGTGCCGCCTTGATGAATAGTCTGATGAGACCCGGGTCCTTGCGTCCAGGGCGCGATTCGACGCCGCTCGAGACGTCGACGCCGTGCGGATGGACGGTCCGGATCGCCGTTGCAATATTGTCGATGCCGAGTCCGCCGGCCAGGATCATGCGGCCGCGCTTCGCAATCTCCGCCGCGCGCTGCCAGTCAACCGTCTGGCCCGCTCCGCTGCGTATGCCCTCGTACAGGAAGACGGCAGGCAGGCCCGATTCAATGACCGCCTGGCCCTCGCGAATGACCGGCCAGCACTCCACCGATTCCGGCACATCGAGCGACTCGAAATCGTCGATGTCCGTCTGCAAAACATCGGGTGCAAAATTATCGAGTACGTCCTGCCACTCGCTCTGTGTCGGGTGGCGCATGACGGCAACACGCCGCACGCGTTTCGGCAGGTACTTCGTCGCATTGCAGGCTTCTGCCGGCGACACCCGCCGCACGGACTCGGCGAACACGAAACCCACGGCGTCGGCGCCGGCACTCACGGCCGCCTTCACGTCTTCCGCCTTGCGCAGGCCGCAGATCTTCACCAGCAGGCTCATGCCGCCACCCTCGCGCTGCCCGCGGTGCGCATGTCCCTGACGAGGCCCGCCGGATCCTCGCTGCGCATCAGTGCGCTGCCGACCAGGGCCAGGCTATAGCCCCAGCCTGCGACGGCAGCCGCATCGTCGGCCGTCTTCAGTCCACTCTCTGCAACGCAACGGGCATTCGGCAACAACGGCGCCAGCCGTTCGAGGCGCTTACCGTCGACCTCGAGCGTGCGCAGGTTGCGGGTGTTAATGCCCACGAGCAGCTTGCCGGCCGATGCACGATCGTGGTCGGCCGGGTTTCCGAGCAACGCATTGCTGCGCGCCAGGTCGTTCTCATCGAAGGCTTCGAGCAGGACGAACATGCCGAGCTCGAAGGCACAATCGAGCATCGCGCGTAACTTGTCGTCGGACAGCATTGCGGTAATCAGGAGGACCCCGCTGGCACCCGCCTTGCGAGCCTCCGACACCTGCACCGGATCGACCAGGAAATCCTTGCGCATGACGGGTGTGTCCGGGACCGCAGCGGCAACCTCCTCGAGGTGTGCGAGCGCCCCGTCGAAACGGCTGGGCTCCGTCAGCACCGAGATCGCGGCGGCGCCGCCACGAGCGTAATCCCGCGCCTGCCCGACGCGATCGAGGTCGGCGCCGGCCAGCTCGCCTTCCGCGGGCGAGCGGCCCTTGATCTCGGCAATGATGTCGAACGCACCGAGCTGCAGGGTCGCGACCGGCTTGTCGAGGTCGCCCGCATGAATCCTGCCCACAGCGCCGGCACGCTCCGCCGAGAGTTTCGCCATTTGCTGCAGGAAGTCGCTCATCAGCTTTCGAAGTGCGCCCGCAGACGGGTAAGCAATTCCGCAGCATTGCCGTTGTCGAGTGCCGCATTCGCGAGCTCTACGCCGTGCATCGCGTCACCGGCTGTACCCTGTACCTCGAGCACCAGCGACGTGCTCATCACGAGCGCGTCCCGGTGCGGTCCCTTGTCCTCGCCGCTGAACACTCGCGTCAACTCCTGTGCATTGTGCGCAGCATCGCCGCCGGCGAGATCCTCAGGCGCGCAACGAGCGAGCCCGTAATCTTCCGGCGTGCGCGTCGTGCGTTCAACCTTGCCGTCACGCACATCGAACAAGACAAACTCGCCGACCGGCGTCGCCTCGTCCCAGCCCGGCTCGCCGTGCACGACGAATGCGCGCTCGATATCCATGCCTGCCAGCGCATCGGCCATGAGTGCGGCCGCGTCCAGGCTCCATGCACCGATCAGCTGCGTCGGCGGCATCGCCGGGTTGGTCAGGGGCCCGAGCATGTTGAAAACAGTGCGTACGCCCATTGCACCGCGGACCGGCACGACGGCCTTCATCGCCGGGTGGTACGCGGGCGCAAACAGGAACGTGAAGTTGGTTGCCTCGAGGCAAGCCACCGCTTCGGGCTCGTGCAGCGGCAACGGCATGCCGAGGCACTCGAGCATGTCGGCGCTGCCTGACTTCGACGATACCGACCGATTGCCGTGCTTCACGACGCGTACGCCGCAGGCCGCCGCGAGCAGGCCGGCGCCGGTCGACAGGTTGAGACTGCCGGAGCCATCGCCGCCCGTGCCGACCGTATCTACGGTCGCTGCGCCTTCCGGGATTTCCGGATGCACGGCGAGCTCTCGCATTGCCCGTGCAAAGCCGCGCACCTCATCGGCGGTCTCGCCCTTGGCCCGAAGGCCCGCCAGGAAAGCGCCTGCGAGTGCGGGGTCGAGTTCGCCCGCCGCGAAACGGTGCATGAGTTCGTAAGCGTCGCTCTCGGTCAGCGGCTCGCCATTCAGCAAACGGTCGAGGACGGCGCTCAGGTTCGCTTTGGTGTCGGCTGCATTCATGATGCTTTCATCCGCATGAAGTTGGCCATCAGGAGATCTCCCTCCGGGGTCAGTACGCTCTCGGGATGAAACTGCACGCCCTCGAGCGGCAGCGACTTGTGTCGCACGCCCATGATCTCGCCGCGCTCTGTTTCGGCGGTCAGTTCGAGAACGTCGGGCAGGGTTTGCGGTTCGGCGCACAGCGAGTGATAACGGCCGACTTCGAACGGCTGCGAGAGGCCTTCGAAAATCGTCCTGCCGTCGTGCTTCGCCATCGAGGTCTTACCGTGCATAAGCCGCTCTGCGCGCACGATCGCACCGCCGAAATGATGCACCAGGCTCTGGTGGCCCAGGCAGACGCCGAGGATCGGGATGTCGTCCGCAAACGCCGCGATCATGTCGAGGGATACGCCGGCGTCTTCGGGTCGCCCGGGCCCGGGAGAGATTACGAGGTGTGTGGGCTCGAGCGCTTTCGCTTCTTCCACCGTGATCGCGTCATTGCGATACACCATGACCTCGGCGCCCTGCGCCGCGAACGCCTGCACGAGGTTGTAGGTAAACGAATCGTAGTTGTCGATCAGCAGCATGCGGACGTGTTCGAAGTTCCCGGCCATCACAAGCCCTCCCCGGCCATCTCGAGAGCGCGGCGCAGGATTGCGCTCTTCGCCAGCACTTCCTGGTACTCGCGTGCCGGCACCGAGTCGGCAACGATACCCGCGCCGGCCTGGAAACTGTACTCGTCGCCGGAAAACACGAGCGTCCGGATCGTGATGGCCTGGTCCATGTCACCGCTCGCACCGAAATAGCCGGCCGTACCCGCATACAGTCCGCGCCCGACCGCCTCCATCTCTTCGATGATTTCCATCGCACGCACTTTTGGCGCACCGACCAGTGTGCCCGCCGGGAAGCTGGCGGCAAACAGGTCGAACTGATCGAAGCGTTCGTCGAGTTCGCCCTGCACCCCGCTCACGATGTGCATGACGTGGCTGTATCGCTCGATCGCGCGGTACGGATCGACATGCACGCTGCCCGCGCGTGCCACCCGGCCGAGATCGTTGCGCGCGAGGTCGACCAGCATCACGTGTTCTGCTGCTTCCTTCGGATCGGCCAGCAGCGCCTTTTCATTCGCCAGGTCCTCGGCGGTGGTCGCGCCCCGCGGCAGGGTGCCCGCGATCGGCCGCAGCGATGCGCGGCTGCCGTGCAGGCGGACGAGCGCCTCCGGAGACGAGCCGACGACCGCGAGATCGTCGAACTGGAAATAGAACATGTACGGCGACGGGTTCAACAGCCGCATCGCCCGGTACACTTCGAACGGCTGCACGTTCGTACGGCCACGGAACAGTACGGAAAGCACGATCTGGTAGATGTCGCCGGCCGCGATGTATTCCTTGCAGGCATTCACCCGGTCCGTGAATTCCGCCTCGCTCAGGCTCGCGGTCGCAGGCGATATCTGCACATCCGTCATGGCCGCCGGGACCGGTCCCCGGAGGCGGTCGATGACCTCGCGGCGCAGCGCCTGCCGCTCCGCATCGGGACCGTCGTGCAGCAATGCAACGCGCCGCGTCAGGTGGTCGAAGACCAGGAACGAGGTCGGCGCCGAAAAAGCGGCATCGGGCACGTTCGATTGCGGCTCGGTATCCCGCGGCAGACGCTCGAACAGCCTGACCACGTCATAACCCGAAACGCCGACCAGTCCTCCCGAGAACGGCAGCCCTTCGACGTCGGGTCGCGGGCGCGGCGCCCTTGCGAGCGCATCACGCAGCGCGCCGAGGTATTCGTCTCGCGTCGTCGGCCGCGGCCGGCTCTCACCGTCGACGCTGAGCCCGTTCGCATCCATGCGCACTTCCAGTGCATCACCGAAACCGAGAAACGAGTAACGCGCGAGACGCTCGCCGCCCTCGACGCTTTCCAGCAGGAAACGCGGCCGCAGGGGTGCGAGCTTCAGAAACGCCGATACCGGCGTATCGAGATCGGCGGCTATGTCGAAGGGTTCCTGCATGTTGCCTCGTTGTCATTCGCGGTTCGAGAACCGCACCTGCAATGCCAAAAAAAGCCCGTCCCCACTTTGGCGGAGACGGGCTTCTGGTTTTCCTTTGCTCAGCTAATAGCCGGCCATCCACCCCCTCCTAGGCGGAAAGCCACCACCAGACGTTGCTGTGCCGAGCGTTCATAGCCCGGAGTATTACCGCCCCGTCTCCCTGCCGTCAAGAACAAGGGACCGCGGCGCGGTCTTACAGGGAGTAAAGTGCCGGCAGCAGCAGCGAGAAGCCGATCCACATGATGATCGTCAGCGGGATGCCCACGCGCAGGAAATCCGTGAACTTGTAGCCGCCGGCACTCAGGATCAACAGGTTGGTCTGGTATCCGTAAGGCGTCGCGAAACTCATGTTGGCACCGAACAGGGTCGCCAGGATGAAGGGGTCCGCGGGCACACCGAGCTGCTGCGCGATGCCGATGGCGATGGGCGTGCCGATCGCCGCCGCCGCGTTGTTGGACACGAGATTCGTCAGTATGGCCATCAGCAGCAGGAACCCGCTCAGTATCATCGCGATCGGCAACGATGCAGTCATCGTGACGAAACCCATGGCGAGATAGCCGGCCATGCCCGTGCCGAGCAGCGCCTTACCGAGCGCCAGGCTGGTCACGATGATCATGATCACGGGGATCGACAGTGCCCCCACGGCGTCGCGCCAGGTCAGACAGCCGGTCGCTATCATCAGGCCCAGCCCGATGACGGCACTGACGGCGATCGGCAGGATGCCGAGCGCTGCTGCCGCAACAACGAAAGCCATGACCGCCAGTGCCCGCTTGGCGCGATGCGTATGCGGCAGGTCCGTCGTGCCGTCCAGCACGAGCATCGACCCGCTGTCCTTCAGGTGATTGATGGCTTCCCTCGAGCCCTGCACGAGCAGCACGTCGCCCGCGCGCAGCCGGATCGTGTTCAGGTCCCCCGTGATCTGCGAACTGGGCGCGCGTGCGCGGTGCAGCGCGAGCGGCATGAGCGCGTAGCTACCCGAGAAACGTGCCGCGGCCAGCGTGCGCAGGTGCAGCGGCGAGCCGCGCGTGACCACGACTTCCGCGAGCTGCTGGCCACCGGCCTCGAGCGGAAACTCGTCGTCGACCGGGTGCTCCTCGTCCTCGGCGTTGTAGAGCGTCGCGCCGAGAATCTGTTCGTAGTGCTTGAGGTTCTCCGGCGAATCCTTGACGAACAGGCGGTCGCCCGGCTGCAGCTTCACCTGCGGAAGCTTCGCGAGGAACAGCGATTCGCTGCGCTGGATCTTGTCGACCCGCATCTGCCCGTCGGCTTTCGCAAGCACCTCCGACAAGGTGCTGCCGTCAGCGAACCCGCCCTTCTTGATGTGCAGCTGCCCACTGAAGACCCGCGGTGTCGTATCCGACATCAGCGGCGTGCGATCCGGCAACAAGCGGGGTGCGACGAGCCACAGGAACAGAATGGCCCCGCCACCAACGATCGAAACCGGCAACACCCATTCGAACAGCGTGAACGTGTGCTGGCCCATGTCCTGCGCAATGCCGACGACCAGCAGGTTCGTCGACGTGCCGATGGTCGTGGACATGCCGCCGATAATCGTTGCGAGACCCATCGGCATCATCACCCCCGACACCGGGAACTTGCTGCGGATCGAAGCGCCAACCAGTATCGGCATCAGCAACACGACGATCGGCGTGTTGTTCATGAAAGCGCTGAGAATCGCACCGGCGACCAGCGTGGCGAGCAGAGCGAGGACCGGACTTCTCGACCAGGCCCTGCCGACAACGGTCGCGAGCGGCTGCAGGGCGCCGGTCGTTTCCAGCGCCTTGCCGACCATCATCAATGCGCAAATGGCGATCAGCGCCTCGCTGCCGAAGCCGGCGAAAAAATCGATGGGCTTGATGAGAACATCGCCATCGCGCGCATACGGGAACAGCTGGAACCCGGCGACCAGTATGATCAGAATCGTCAGTGACGATGACTCGAGCGGAATGCGGTCGCGCGTAAAGAGGAACAGCGCGACGACGGTCAGGACCAGTACCGCCACTCCGTGAGCGTCAAGTGATATCGGCTGCAATCCGTCCCCTCGATTACGCAATTGCAATACGCGCTTCGACGAGCGCGGATTGAAACCGTATCGTAGTTCATACGTGCTCCGCAATCTGTGAAGTCACAGCTCTTTGCTTCAGAACCGCCCGCGTGCGCTGGTGAAAGTGTTTGAATTGATTGAACTTCCAGTGCCTGATGGACACCTTTCGGTTGAATGCGCAGGCGTCGGCATGGCGCAGCAGCGGTAGTAATTCCGCATATTCGTAGTCGGCGCGGGCATCGCGCGGGAACAGGCTCCACGGCGAGATAACCAGCAGGTTACGGTGCCGCACGAGCGTTGCCCGGACGGCTTCCCGCCAGCGACGACGCCAGTCTTCCCGAATGCTGCCGCGCGGCAGCGCATGACTGGGATCACTGAGGCCGATTGCAGGCAGAAGCTCCGAGCGCATCGCGATCGCCCGCGAGCGGGATTGTGCGCTCATGCGCAGCCCGAGCAGCAGCTGGTTGAGATAGCGCAGACTGTCGTGGTTGGAAGGTTCCATCCCCATGTTGCGCAACAGGTCCCCGAATCCCGAGAGGACGATGGCCAGGCGCCGGTTCAGCCACGCATCGTGCTGCACATCGGCCGTCGGCCAGGCGAGCGCGTCGTGCAGCCTTTCACCGACATCGACACAGGTCTCGACGCAATGCTTCAATGCCTGCTCATCGGGCGTGCTGCCCGGACGCGAGAAGCGCGCAAGATCGATACCCATGCAGACCCAGGCCGAATCCTCGGGCGCCTGTAAGCCGATCGGTGACACGATTGCACGCCCCCGCTCGGCGGACAGCAGCGGGCACTGCGGCATTACGCGATCCGCGAAAGCCGTTCGCACACAGGACTCGGTCCGCAGGTCCCACAGTGCTCCCCACATTCGGTCACCGTGGTCGGTTTCTCCGACGAGCACGTAGTGCTTTACAGCCAGCTCATCGCTGACCAGCGGTTCCGCGCCCGCAAGTCGCAGCCTCCGGCACAGCCGGACCGCCTGCGGAGCGCCGGCAGGCTGCGTCTTGCCGGCGACAAACGAGAGATCAGCCGCTGCGGCGGTTGCTTCTATCACGATCCGTCCCTGGTCGCCTCGTTCATTGGCTGACAATTCTGCGCGCCCCGGCCCGCCAACGTCAGTGCCAGTTACTGGGCAGCCAGCCAAGATTTTGATATTGTCGCGACGCCGGACGCGGCCGCGATCGAGACCACCACAATGACTTTCAAATCACTGCTCGATGCCTGGGCGGCGGAACAACAGCCGACCAGGACTTCCGAAGCATACGCAATCCACCTGACGACCGAAGATGCCGCCAGGGTGCATGCGCTTGCCGACCTGTTTCCCGGCGTTACTTACGAACGCGTCATCACGGACCTGCTGGCTGCCGCGCTCGAGCGGGTCGAGGCGGCAATACCCTACGTGCCCGGGGACACGGTGATCCGCGAAGACGAGTTCGGCGACCCGGTCTATGAAGACAAGGGCCTTACGCCCGAGTTTCTCGACCTGGTCAAGAAGTACCGCAAACAACTCGAGGGCTGAATCGATGCCATCCTTTGACGTGGTCAGCGATTTCGACGCGCACGAGGCCGCTAACGCGGTTGACCAGGCAAATCGCGAGGTCAATACACGCTTCGACTTCAAGGGCACGGGCTCGAAGTATGAGCTCGACAAACAGGTCATCACTCTCACCTCGCAGAGCGAATTCCAGCTGCAGCAGATGATGGATATCCTGCGGCAGAAGCTTGCGAAGCGTGGTGTAGACATCGGCTGCCTCGACGAACAGGAACCGGAAACCACCGGCAGCGTAGCGCGGCAGACTGTAATTCTGCGCCGGGGCATTGAATCGGACCTGGCGCGAAAACTCGTCAAGACGGTCAAGAACAGCAAAATCAAGGTGCAGGCGGCGATACAGGGCGATAAGCTCAGGATCAGCGGCAAGAAGCGCGACGATCTGCAGGCCACGATTCGCCTGCTCAAGGAAACCGATGTCGACCTGCCCCTTCAATATGAGAATTTCCGGGACTGAGAACGCCCCACTGCGAACTCATGGATAGAGGCGTCCACAAGACCCCGCGTCGCCAGGACATCACGTTCGAGGACAAGGACCAGACCCTGCGGGATGACGTCCGCATGCTCGGCACGCTCGTCGGCGAATTGATCCGGGAACAGGGCGGCGACGATCTTTTCGAGTTCGTCGAGAACGCGCGGCTGCGGTCCATCCGCCGCCGCGAGAACAACGAGCTGGAAGGCGAGGAACTCGCTGCCCTCGTCGATAACCTCGAACCGGGCATGGCGATGCAGGTCATCCGCAGTTTCTCGACCTACTTCCAGATGGTCAACACGGCAGAGAAAGTGCATCGCATCCGGCGCCGCCGGGAATACCTGCGCGACGTAGAGGGTTATCAGCCAGGAGGGCCCGAAGACACGCTCATCAGGCTCAAGGCGAACGGGATGGACGCCGACGAGCTGCAGGAGCTGATCAATTCACTCCGCATCGAGCCCGTGTTCACGGCCCATCCGACCGAACCGACACGCAGGACCATCCTGAGAAAGGAACAGGAAATCGTCCGTCACCTCGTCGACATGATCAACCCGACAATGACACCGCAGGAAAGCAGCGCGGCGCTGCAAAACATTCTCCTGCTCGTGACCACCGGCTGGCAGACGGACGAACATCCGTCGGAACAGATGACCGTCGCGGACGAACTCGAGCACGTATTGTTCTTCATGACGGACGTGCTGTACCGCACGATGCCGCCGTTCTACGAAGACGTCGAAGCGGCGGTGCGGCGAATCTACGGCAAAGAAGGGGAAAAGATCACCATCCCCACGATCGTGAACTTTGCGTCGTGGGTCGGCGGCGACATGGACGGCAATCCGAACGTCAATGCCAAGACCATCCGTTCGACGCTTGCGCGTCAACGCGCACTCATTCTCGATCTCTACTACAACGAATGCGCGAAGCTGTCGGCGAAGCTCAGCCAGGCGGTGGGTCGGGTCGAATTCAGCGACGAGATGATGGCGCAGATCGACACCTACAGCGGCGTGTTCCAGAACGCGTATCACGATGTCCCGGCGCGCCACCGCGATATGCCGTACCGCGTCTTCCTCCGCCTGATACAGCAGCGCCTGCAGTCGACGTACGACGACGACCTGTTCCCGTACGAGAAAGTGTCGCAGTTCCGTCAGGACATACAGCTCATCCACGACAGTCTCACCGAGAACAAGGGCGAGCATGCGGGACTGTTCCCGGTAAGACGGCTGTTGCGGCGCATCGATACCTTCGGCTTCCGTCTCGTCACCCTCGACGTCCGCCAGGACGCGCACGTGCACCGCGAGGTCGTCGGTGAATGTCTGGGTGAGGACGACTGGATGGAAATGCCATCCGCTGAGCGGTCGAAAAGAATCATCGAGGCCATCGAGTCCCGGGAGGGCGTGCCGGAACAACTGAGTACGCAGGCGAGGAAAACCATCGCCGTGTTCCAGGCGATCGGTTTTTGCCGCCGCAAGTACGGGCGGCGCGCCATCGGCCCGTTCATCGTGAGCATGACGCAGGGCGCCGACGACATACTGTCCGTGTTGCTGCTGGCACAATGGAGCGAGTTGCACAATCGCCGGGGCGAGGTGCCGCTGGACGTGGCGCCGTTGCTCGAGACGGTAGACGATCTGGAGCGCGGACCCGAGATTCTCAACGATCTGCTTTCGTCGGAGTTCTATCGCGAACACCTCAAGACCCGCGGCGAACGACAAACCGTGATGATCGGTTACTCGGACAGCAACAAGGACGGCGGACTCGCATCCGCACGCTGGGCTCTGCAAGGCGCGCAGCAGACCCTGGTCAATGCCGTCGAGTCCCACAACATAGAGCTGACCCTGTTCCACGGCCGAGGCGGGACCATCAGCCGCGGCGGCAGCAAGACGCACGTTGCAGTCCTCGGTGCGCCACCGGGTACGGTTAACGGCCGGCTACGCGTGACCGAGCAGGGCGAGATCATCAACG
>JBFEXY010000056.1:0-10749 GCA_041562415.1 Woeseiaceae bacterium | reverse complement strand
TGACGCTGGTCGCATCGTTCACGAAGAGCTACCGGGAGGCGCAGACCTGGCTCAGCGTCGTGCTGCTGGCGCCGACCTTGCCGATACTCATTGTCAGCATCCTGACCCTGAGACCGCGCCTGGAATTCATGTTCGTGCCCAGCCTCAGCCAGCACCTGCTGCTCATTGACATGGTCAAGAACGAACCCCTGGACCCGCTGCACGTCGCGATTTCCGTCGGCAGCACGCTACTGTTTGGGGGGCTCCTGACATGGGTCTGCGCCCGCCTGTACCGCCGCGAGGGGCTTCTTGGTTGACAATCCCGGTTAATTGCCCAACATGGGCGGTCCGGGCACAACGATAATTATTATGTCCCTGTTCTCCGAGCTACGGCGTCGCAACGTCTTCAAGGTCTTGCTGGTCTACCTCGTCGCGGGCTGGCTGATCATCAAGCTCCTTCATCACCTGCACCCGGTCATCGGCCTGCCGCACTGGATCGAGAAGCTCGTGGGCCTGATACTGCTCGTCGGCCTGCCGCTGGCGGTGTACTTCGCCTACATCTACGAGTTCACACCAGTCGGCCTGAAGAAGGCCGTCGACATCGACCAGACCCAGTCGATCGTTTACAAGACCGGCCAGAAACTCAATGCGGCACTTGCCGTGGTGACCGTCCTGTTGTTGGCCGCGATGATCGTCGGGCGCCTGTTTCCGGAGCCGCCGGCGCTCATCGACGATAGCCCCGTCATGCAGGCGCCTACGATGCAGGGTGTGCCGCCGGAGATTCGCAGCGTAACCCTGGAGAACGGGCTCGAGATCATCGTCTGGCCGGACCACGATATCCCCAATGTGGCGCTCTATTATTTCGTGCGGGCGGGCGGACGTAACGAGTACCCGGGAATCACCGGCTTGTCGCACTTCTTCGAACGCATGATGTTCAACGGCACCGAGGACCTGGAGCCCGGCGAATTCGACCGCATCATGGAGGCAGCCGGCGGCCAGAACAATGCCTACACGTCCAATGACATCACCGTCTACCAGGACTGGTTTCCGCGCTCGGCGCTCGAGACCATTTTCGAGATCGAGTCGGAACGGCTGCAGAATCTCGAGTTCGACCCGGAGGCCATCGAAAACGAACGCGGCGTCATCGCCTCTGAACGCCGCACGACCGTCGACAACAACAATATCAGCAGGCTGGTGGAACAGGTTCGCGCCACCGCCTATGTCGCGCACCCCTACCAGTTTCCCATCATCGGCTGGCCGTCCGACATCGAGTCGTGGACACAGGAAGACCTCGAGAGCTTCTACCGCACATACTATGCGCCGAATAACATCACGATGGTTGTCGTTGGCGACGTAACGCCCGATGAAATCTTCGCGCTCGCCGAAGACTACCTGGAAGACATCCCGGCACAGGTTCCGCCCCCCGGCGTGCGCACCGTCGAACCGGAGCAACAGGGCGAACGTCGTGTCGTCATCCGGACCGACGCCCAGACACCGATGCTGCACGTCGCTTTCCATGCGGGCGCCGCGGCGGACCCCGCAACGCTCGCCATGAGGCTGTTGCTCAGCACGCTCGTCGATGGCGACTCGTCCCGACTCCATCGCCTCTTCGTCGAGGAGGAGCAGCTCGCGATCTCGATCGGCGGTTTCCAGTTCGAAGGCTTCGACCCCGGGCTGGTGTATTTCTACGCAACGCTGCCGCCGGGCGGCGACCTCGTTCTGCTCGAGCAGCGCCTGTTCGGGGAGCTCGGGCGCATCGCCGGGGAGGGTGTGAGCGAAGCGGAACTCGAGAAGGCGCGCAACATTGCGCTGGCCGACTTCTGGCGCACGATGGCCACGATCAACGGCAAGGCTGCGAGTCTCGGCGAGGCGGCCGTGTTCCGCGGCAGCTATGAGAAACTCTTCGACCTTGCCCAGGAAATCGAGGCCGTCTCCGGCGAGGAACTGAAGGCCGCTGCGGGCAGCGTCTTCCGCCGCAGCAATGCCACCATCGGCATGCTGTATGCGCCTGATGCGGTGGAGGAAGAGGAATGATTTCGGCCCGGACCCGCACTCACGCCGCCGTCCTGCTGCTCGCGTTTGTGGCGGGAGCTGCTTTCGCGGAGAGCGTCACGCTTCCTGCTTTCCACCGGCTCGAACTCGACAACGGCACCGTGTTGCTGTTGAGCCAGGAGCCGGAAGTGCCACTGGTATCGGTGACGGCGATCCTGCGCGGCGGCGCTGTTGCCGATCCGGCGGAGCACGGCGGGCTCGCGAACCTGCTTGCGTCGCTGCTCGAGAAAGGTGCCGGAGACCGTGACGCCGCGCAATTTGCCGAGGCCGTTGACGCATCCGGCGGCACTCTAACGAGCCGCGCCGCCCTCGAGACCATAACAATCTCTGGAACCTTTCTTGCGCGCGATACCGGCCTGATGGTCGAGTTGTTGTCGGACATGATCCTGCGCCCCAGCCTCGAAGAAGCCGAGCTCGAGAAGCTGCGCGAGCGTTCGATCAACTTCATTCGTGCCGCTAAAGACACCAACCTCAATGCGGTGCTGCCTGTTTATGGCCAGGCCTTCCTGTTCGGCGAGCACCCCTACGGCAACCCGGTGAGCGGCAGCGAAACGACACTCTCCGAGATCAGCCACGAAGACGTCCTGGATTTCTACGAGCAGCAGCTGGGTGGCGACCGGCTGACGATCGCGGTCACGGGCGACTTCGACATGGCATTGATGAGTGCCAGGCTCAACGATGCATTCGGTGACTGGCGGCCGGCGGGCAATGCCCTGCCCGATGTCTCGGCCGCCGAGCGGCAGGCCGGGCGCCGCGTGCTGCTCATTGACAAGCCGGGCGCCACGCAAACCTATTTCTGGCTCGGCAACGTCGGCGTCGCTCACGATTACGAGCGTCGCGCGGCACTCGACATTGCCAACACCGTGTTCGGCGGCCGCTTTACGTCCATGCTGAATACCGAACTGCGGGTGAATTCCGGCCTGACCTATGGCGCGGGCTCACAGCTCTTCAGGGCATCGCTGCCGGGCTCGGTTGCGATCGCTTCGTTTACGCCGACCGAGAGCACGGTCGAAGCAATCGACATGGCGCTCGGCGTTCTCGGCCGGCTGCACGAGGATGGCGTGGACGAAGACATGTTCGTATCGGCCCGCAACTATATCCTCGGGCAGTTTCCGACGGCGTTGGAAACAGCCGCCCAGCTGGGCGGCCAGCTGGCTGCGCTCGAGGCTTTCGGGCTGGACGTTTCCTACATCAACGAATACGGGGCGGCACTCATGTCGACCGACACAGAGACGGTTGCGGCGGTCATCGCCGAGGTATTTCCGGCAACGGACGACCTCGTCTTCGTACTGCTCGGGAATGCCGAGATTATTCGTGAGCAGGTAATGAAATACGGGCCGTTGATCGAAATGCCGATTACCGAGCCGCATTTCAGGCCACAGCCGCCCGCCGAACAGTAGCCCGTCCGGCCCGGTCGGTTTCACTTGCCGATACAGAATTCTGAAAAAATACGGCCCAGCAGGTCGTCCGGCGTGAACTCGCCGGTGATGCTCCCCAGCGCCTGTTGCGACAAGCGCAGCTCTTCCGCGAGCAGCTCCCCGGCCCGCTCGGTATCAAGTGCCCTGCGCCCCGCCTCGAAATGCTTCTGCGCGTCGCGGAGCGCCTCCACGTGGCGCCGGCGCGCCGTAAACGCCCCCTCCCCGAGATCCCGGAAGCCCGCGAGGTCGCGGATGCGCTTGCGCAAAGCATCGAGGCCTTCGCCGGTTCGTGCGGACAGCATTACGACCGGCCGGTCTCCCTCGACGATGCCCGGCCGGTCGCCACTGAGGTCGATTTTGTTGCGCACAATAGTGACCGGGACACCGTCCGGCACGGGCTCCTCGATGAGCGCGGGCACCGGCTCCGTCGCATCCTGTATCCAGAGGACCGCGTCCGCCTCCGCCATGGCCTTGCGAGCGCGGCGAATACCCTCTTCCTCGATGCGATCCGGGTTATCGCGCAAGCCGGCCGTGTCCACGAGCTCGACGGCAAGGCCGTCAATATTTATGCGCTCCCGGAGCACATCCCGGGTAGTGCCGGCGATTTCGGTCACGATCGCCGTGTCTTCGCCCGACAGCCGGTTCATGAGGCTGGACTTACCCGCGTTGGGTTTGCCGACGATGACGACCTGGTAGCCGTCACGCATCACGCGCCCTACCGCGGCCTTTGACAACAATGCATCGAAAGATGCCGCGCACGCCGCGAGCCGTTGCGCGAGTTCGTCGTCGGCGAGGAAGTCGATCTCCTCCTCGGGAAAATCGATCGCTGCTTCGACATACATGCGCAGGGCCGTCAGCTGCTCCACTAACTCGTTGACGGCATCGGAAAACATGCCGCTCAGCGATCGGAGCGCAGCACGCGCGGCTTGCGCCGTGCCGCTATCGATGAGATCGGCGATAGCTTCTGCCTGCGCGAGATCCAGCTTGTCGTTCAGGAACGCGCGCTTCGAGAACTCTCCCGGCTCGGCCAGCCTCGCCCCAAGCTCGACGACCGCATCCACGAGCAGCGACATGACGACGGGTCCGCCGTGCCCGTGCAGCTCGACGACCGATTCCCCGGTAAAGGACGCCGGGCCCGGGAAGTAAAGCGCCAGACCCTGGTCCACGGGCATGCCGGACGAATTCGCGAAGGTGGCATAAGTGGCAACCCTCGGTTCCGGTAGACTGCCAAGCATGGCCCGGGCTATGCGCTCGGAATCACCGCCCGAAATGCGCACGACCCCCACGCCGCCCGTGCCGGGCGGCGTAGCCAGGGCGACGATCGTGTCGTTTCCGGTCGGCATGCGGCAATGAAAGCACAGGTAACAGCGATATGCAGAACAAGAAAGTCACTTTCTCGAATGAGGACGGCCACACCTTGTCAGGACTGATGGCGCTGCCGGAGGGTGCACCACGTGCGCACGCGTTGTTCGCTCACTGCTTTACGTGTTCCAAGAACCTGAAGGCCGCGACAAACATTGCGCGCGCTATGGCTGATTCCGGCATAGCGGTGCTGCGCTTCGATTTCACGGGTCTTGGTCAGAGCGAGGGTGACTTCGCAGACACGAATTTTTCATCGAATGTCAGCGACCTGCTTGCCGCGGCGCGCTTTCTCGAGGCGAATTACGGGGCGCCCGACATCCTGGTCGGCCATTCTCTCGGGGGCACCGCGGTCCTGCAGGCCGCCCCCAACGTTCCCTCCGCGGTGGCCGTGGCGACGATCGGGTCGCCATCGGACCCCGATCACGTCCGGCACCTGTTTTCCGGGGCTGAGCACACGTTGCGCAATCAGGGTGTAGCGGAGGTGAACCTCGGCGGACGGCCGTTCACAATGAAGCGGCAGTTCCTCGATGACCTGGAGCGCCACGAACTGCCCGCGACCGTAAAATCGCTGCGCAAGGCCCTTCTCATCATGCATGCGCCACTCGACGATGTCGTCGACATCGACAATGCGTCGGAGCTCTTTTCGCTTGCCCTGCACCCAAAGAGTTTCATAAGCCTGGACAAGGCTGACCACCTGCTCAGCCGCGAGGAAGACTCTTTGTATGCCGGCCACGTGCTGGCGGCCTGGGCGTCGCGTTACCTGGAGTCCGGGGATGCCGCCGCGGAAACCGGTCTGCCCGACACCGGCGATTACGAGACTGCCGCACTGACTTGGATCGGGGGGTTCCGTACCGAGCTTGTTGCCGGCGGTCATGCGCTCATCGCGGATGAGCCCGCTTCTGTCGGCGGCACCGGGGCGGGCCCCTCGCCCTACGACCTGCTGTCCGCCGCCCTCGCTGCATGCACGTCCATGACGCTGAAGATGTACGCGTCGCACAAGAAGCTCGACCTCGAGTCTGCGACGGTGCGTGTCAGACACGGAAAGATCCACGCCGCCGATTGTGAAGACTGCGAGAGCGGCGAAGGGCGCATCGATCAGTTCGAGCGCGAGCTGTTACTCGTTGGAGACCTGTCGGAGCAACAGCGGCAACGGTTGCTCGAAATAGCCGACCGTTGTCCTGTGCACAGGACGCTGCATACGGAAGTAAAGGTGCGGACTTCGCTCGCGAATGCCTGAGAAGGCCGGTTACTTTTCTTTGGCTTTCTTCTTTTTTCCGGCTTTGCGGTCCTTGTCTTCCTGCTCCACGACCCTGTTTATTTTCCACTGCTGAGCGATCGACAGTACGGTATTGGTCGCCCAGTACAAGACGAGGCCGGAGGGGAAGAACGCGAAGAAGCCCGTGAACATGATCGGCATGATCTGCATCACGCGCGCCTGTACCGGATCCGCGGGCGCGGGGTTCAGTTTCTGCTGCAGCAACATGGCCGCGCCCATGATCAGCGGCAAGATGAAATACGGGTCGCGGGTGGACAGGTCAGTAATCCACAGCGCAAATGGCGCCTGGCGCATTTCGACACTTTCGATCAGCACCCAGTAAAACGCGAGAAAAAACGGCATCTGGATAAGTATCGGCAGGCAGCCCGCTGCAGGATTGACCTTCTCGCGCTTGTAGAGGTCCATCATCTGCTGAGACAGCTGCTGGCGATCATCCTTATAACGCTCCTGTAGCGCCTTGATGCGCGGCTGCAGGTTGCGCATCTTCGCCATCGAGCGGCCGCTCGTCTCGGTCATCTTGTAGAACGCGAGCTTGATCAACACCGTGACGAGGATGATCGAAACACCCCAGTTACCCACGTAGCCGTGAATAAATGCGAGTAACCAGAACATCGGCTGCGAGAGTATGGTCAACCAGCCATAATCGACAGTCAGCTTGAGACGCTCGTGGAGCTCACCGAGCTGAGACTGGATCTTGGGCCCGACGAACACCTGACGCGAGAACGTTTCCGACGCCCCCGGCTCGACGGTGCGTTTGCCGCCGACGACACTCGCGATCATCGTGTCGTCCTTGATCTCCAACCTGTAAACGTGCGGGGCGCCGGCCTCCGGAACAATGGCGCTTAGAAAATGGTGCTGAATGGCCGCGACCCATCCGTCCGGTGTCGAGAATTCGACCGGCCCCTTGTCCATGAGATCATCGCGCTTGTACTTTTCGGCCTTGTCGCCGTTGTAGGTCTGCGGCCCGTCGAACGAATACGAGTCCACGTCGAACATCGATCGTTCGATGCCCTTCGAGCGGCGCAACAGCTGCGTATACTGATCGCCGCGCCATGGCTGGGCACTATTGTTGACGAGCGTCTGCTCGACCCGGATCGCATAGCCGCCGCGCGTGAAGACGAGGCGCTTTTCAATGCTGACGCCGCTGTCGTCAGTCCAGGTCAGCGGCACCACGAGCTCATCTGCGTCGCCCAGAACGTATTGACTGCGCGGTGACTTGAATACGGTGTCCTGATTTGCGCTGGCGCCGGTCGCGCCGCGCAGCCCGGTGCGGATCAGGCCCAGATCGCTCTGCTCGGGGCTGAGCAGCTCGACGAGTTTGTCCGGCCGGTCTTTCTCGACCGGGTAACCGAGCACCGTTGCGCGCATCAGCGTGCCGCCGCGGGTAGAAATTTCCAGCTCAAGCACATCGGTACGCACAGTGATGATGGCGGGCTGAGTTGCGGTATCGGCTTGCCCGGTTCCGGGTACCACGGTGCCCTTATCGTCTTGCTGTAGCACGGACTCCCCGAGTTCCGGCAGCGTCAACTCAGCATCGGCTGGCGTTACAGTGGCTGGCTCGACGTCGGCTGCCGGCTCTACCGCTACGGGTGCCGGCCCGTAGTCCTGCATCCAGGTCTGGTAGGTCAACCAGACCAGCACGCCGAAGGCGGCCCATACCAGCAGTCGTTGATTATCCATTCGTTGTTATTCCTGCCCGCCTTCGGTGCCGGCACCCCGGCTACATCGTCGCCAGTGACCGGCCAGACTGTCAAACAACTGCTGCCGTGTTGCGGTCGTTGCGGGCGGCTGGTTGATCACTACGATGTCGAGACCGACCAGCTCCGCCTGGTGCTGCCTGAAAGATTCCCTGACGATACGCTTTATTGTGTTTCTCGATGTCGATTTACGGCAATGTTTCTTTGAGATAGCGAGTCCGAGCCTCGCTTCGTGCCCGCCGTTCTTACGGCTCAGCACGGTGAACCATTTGTCGCGGCTGCGGTTCGCTTTCTCGAACACGCGGCCGAATGCTGCCGCATTTAGAAGCCGGTTATGTCGTTTGAACCGGAATAATGCGGTGCGTGACTTGGCTGGGTCCAATCCTGGTGATAGCTGAGCCGTGATCCTGGCCGATGGCCTGGTTACGGTGTCAGCTTCGCGCGGCCCTTCGCGCGGCGCCGCTTGAGGACGAGACGGCCGGCCTTGGTCGCCATACGGGCTCGGAAGCCATGCGTGCGTGCGCGCTTCAGATTGCTGGGCTGATACGTACGTTTCATGTTCGTGCTTCCTGTATTTTCGGGCGATCTTCGGTCGCCGCCCGCAAAAGGGTCGGCAAGGGTACGCTCGCCCCCTTGCAGTGTCAATAGACGCCCCTGTTTCGGAGCATTCTGTCGTGCTGTGTCGCGGAAAATCACTATTTGGCAGCGGCTTCTCATACGGTATAGACTGCCCGGTCTCATTCGCAAAACCGCCTGCCTAGGGCTATTGGGGATTTCCTTGCCGGCCGAAACAACGCTCTGGAATCGCTGCATCCGCGACCTGCAGGCGGAGCTGCCGGAGCAACAGTTCAATACGTGGATCCGGCCGCTTCAGGCTGTCGAAGACAATGGCCGACTGCGCCTGCTGGCGCCGAATCGTTTCGTCGTCGACTGGCTGCAAGAGCACTACATCCAGAGAATCCTCGAAATAATCGATGGCGCCGGGAGCAACACGGAACTCGTCGTCGAGGTGGGATCAAGGCAAACCGAACCGTCTGTCCGGGCGCGCGCAGCCGGCGTGATTACCGCGCCGCGCTCATCTGCCCGCGGGCCGGCGACTATCGCCTCGCGGCTGAACCCCGCTTTTTCCTTCCAGAGTTTCGTGGAAGGCAAGAGCAACCAGCTCGCTCGTGCTGCGGCGTCACAGGTCAGCGAAAACCCGGGTACTTCGTACAATCCGCTGTTTATCTACGGGGGCGTTGGCCTTGGCAAAACGCACCTGATGCACGCGGTCGGGAATGCGATGGTGGCACGGGATCCGGGTGCTCGTGTTGCGTATGTTCACTCGGAGCGCTTTGTCGGGGATATGGTGCGGGGTCTTCAGCACAACAGGATTTCGGAATTCAAACGCTCGTACCGGTCGCTGGACGCATTGCTTATCGATGACATCCAGTTCTTCGCTGGCAAGGAGCGCTCCCAGGAAGAGTTTTTTCATACGTTTAACGCGTTGCTCGAGGGGCAGCGCCAGATAGTGCTCACCTGCGATCGTTATCCTAAGGAGGTCGTCGGTCTCGAGGAGCGCCTCAAGTCACGGTTCGGCTGGGGGCTCACCGTAGCCATTGAGCCGCCGGAGCTCGAGACATCTGTCGCAATCCTGATGAGTAAAGCAGAAGCGGACGGGGTCGCGCTCCCGGAACAGGTGGCGTTTTTCATCGCCAAACGGATTCGCTCTAATGTCCGCGAGCTGGAGGGCGCATTGCGGCGCGTTATCGCGAACTCGAAATTCACCGGCCGGCCAATTAACCTGGATTTTGCCAAAGAGGCCTTGCGGGATTTGCTTGCTCTGCAGGAACGGCTGGTTTCGATCGAGAACATCCAGAAAACCGTTGCCGAGTATTTCAAGATCCGGGTCGGGGACCTGCTGTCCAAAAAACGCAGCCGCTCGATCGCCCGGCCGCGTCAGGTTGCTATGGCGCTCGCCAAGGAACTGACAAACCATAGCTTGCCGGAGATCGGTGACGCTTTCGGTGGGCGGGACCACACGACGGTACTTCACGCCTGCCGGCGGATCGCGTCGTTGCGCGAAACGGAAAAGCGCGTTGATGAAGACTATTTGAATCTGTTAAGAACGCTTACAGGATAATGTGGATAACCGGTGTATAAATGTGGCCGATATTTTTATCCACATGTTGCGCACAGTGGTACGGCCGGAAACACACCGCTTTATACGCGGTCTAAAGTGATTTAAGTAATTGTTTTATATGATAGTTTTTAAGTTATACACAGCTGTTGGCTTGCTTAATAACTATAATAATCTAATAATTTCCAATAATTATTAACAGGTGGAAGCTATGAAGTTGAGTGCAAGTCGTGACGTACTCCTGAAGCCGCTGCAAGCTGTGATCGGAGTCGTGGAGCGGCGGCAGACCATGCCGATTTTATCCAACGTCTTGCTCGTGGCCAGAGACGGTGAATTGGCGGTTACGGCAACGGATCTCGAGGTCGAGCTGGTGGCACAGGTAAATGTCGATGTCCAGGCAGGAGGTGAAATAACGGTGTCCGGGCGAAAGCTGCTGGATATTTGCCGGGCGTTGCCGGATGGTTCGGACGTGGCGGTTAGCGTCAGCGGGGAGAAACTGCATGTCCGCTCCGGGCGGTCAAAGTTTGCGCTCGCTACGCTTCCGGCGGCAGAGTTTCCCAGTGTCGAAGATATCAAGGCGAGCCAAAGTATTACGGTAAGCCAGGAGTTGCTTGGTCGGCTAATCGAGAAAACGCATTTTTCCATGGCACAGCAAGATGTTCGCTATTACCTGAACGGCATGCTGCTCGAGACCGGGGGGAAACACATAAGGACGGTAGCGACCGACGGACACCGGCTGGCGCTTTGTGAGGCAGAGCTCGATGGCGAGGATCTGGTCGAACAGCAGGTCATCGTGCCGAGGAAAGGTGTCCTCGAGTTACAGAGGCTGATGAGCGGCGAGGGATC
>JBFEXY010000055.1:0-10854 GCA_041562415.1 Woeseiaceae bacterium | reverse complement strand
CGTCCCGGAGACGCTGGTGCCCGCGTTCGAGCGGCTCGAGGCCGGGGTCAAAGAGCATCTGCACGATCCGCAGTTCCAGGCCGAGTTCCAGCGCGAGCTGCGCGAGTGGGTCGGCCGGCCGACTGCGCTCACGCACGCACCACGGCTTGGCGAGCGCTGGGGCGCTGACGTATGGCTCAAGCGCGAGGACCTCGCGCACACCGGCGCGCACAAGATCAACAACGCGATCGGACAGGCGCTGCTTGCGAAACGCCTCGGCGTACAGCGCGTCATTGCCGAGACCGGCGCCGGACAGCACGGCGTGGCATCGGCTGCGGCCTGTGCGCGCGTCGGATTGCCCTGCGCCGTTTACATGGGCGCCGTCGACATCGAACGGCAGGCACCGAACGTCGATCGCATGCGCCGGCTCGGGGCCGAAGTGATCGCGGTCGAGTCGGGCGACAAGACGCTGCGTGCTGCAATCGACGAGGCGCTGCGGAAGTGGGTTACCGATCCCGAGGGTATTTACTACCTGCTGGGTTCGGCGGTAGGCGCGCATCCTTACCCTTACCTCGTTCGCGAACTGCAGTCGGTCATCGGCCGCGAGTCCCGCGAGCAGATGATCGAACAGGCCGGGGGTTTACCGGATGCGGCGTTCGCCTGCGTCGGTGGTGGTTCGAATGCGATCGGGTTGTTCTACCCGATGCTCGGCGACGACATCGAGCTGATCGGCGTCGAAGCGGGAGGCACGGGCAGCGGGCTCGGCCAGAACGCCGCGACGCTTGCGACCGGCACGCCCGGCGTCCTGCAGGGCAGCTACACGATGATCCTCCAGGACGATGATGGCCAGGTGCAGGAAACGCACTCGATATCGGCCGGGCTGGATTACTCCGGAGTGGGTCCCGAGCACGCTTTGCTGCAGGCGACGGGGCGAGTGAAGTACGTGGCGGCGAGTGACGACGACGCCCTCGCGGCACTCGAGGAATTGTGCGAGACCGAAGGCATACTCACGGCGCTGGAGACGTCGCATGCTTACGTTGCGGCACGTGAGTGGGCGAAGCAGAATCCCGGCAAGCGCCTGCTGATCGGCAATTCCGGCCGTGGCGACAAGGACATGCCGACGTTGACGAAATATCCGGTGAGGACACACAGCCATGAAAGCGCATGAACGTGTAGCGGCGGCGATTCGTGCCGCAAACGAAGCGGGCCGCACGGGGCTCGTGCCGTTCGTGACGGCGGGCTATCCGGAACCGAAAGACTTCATCAGCACGCTGAAAGCGGTTGCCGAGGTTGGCGACGTGGTCGAGGTCGGCATTCCGTTCTCCGATCCGATGGCCGACGGCATGACGATCCAGCGCTCCAGTTTCGAGGCGTTGCAGAAGGGCGTGTCGCTCGCGTGGATTTTCGACGAACTCGAAAAGGCCGGCGGTTTCGACGCGCCGCTGGTCATGATGTCCTACCTGAATCCACTACTTGCGTTCGGCTACGAGAGGCTGGCGGATCGTGCACTCGAGACGGGCGTGTGCGGCTTCATCGTTCCCGACCTGCCGTTCGAGGAAAGCGAGGAGATTCGCTCGGTGCTGGAGGACAGGGGGCTGGGGCTGATCCAGCTCGTTACGCCGGCGACGCCCGACGACAGGCTGAAGACGCTCTGCGATGCATCCCGTGGTTTTGTCTACGCGGTCACGATCACCGGTATCACGGGAGGCAACACCGGCCTGCCGCCCGACCTCGCGGACTATCTCGACAAAGTGTCCGCGGTATCCGGCATCCCGGTTTGCGCCGGTTTCGGCATCCGGAAATCCAGTGATGTGGCGAACGTCGGTGAACATGCATCAGGTGCGATCGTCGGCTCGGCATTGGTCGAGGTCCTCGAGCGCGGCGAGGATCCGACAGGGTTCCTGAATTCCCTGCGATGAAGAAAGTCACCTCCGCCGATACGGTAGTGATGATCAATCACTACAAGAATATACTGGAAGCGGAGGGCATCCCCTGCCAGATCAGGAACGAACACCTGAACCAGATCTACGGCGAGATGCCCTTTACCGAGGTGTGGCCCGAACTGTGGGTCCTGAGAGACATCGACTACGATCGTGCGAAGCAGCTCATCGATGCGGCCATTATTGATGAGAGCCCACGTTCACCCTGGCACTGTGCGAAGTGTGGTGAAGAGAACGAAGGCCAGTTCGCGGCCTGCTGGAGCTGCGGTGCAGAACACGAATCGTAAGCACGCGTCTCGGCGCGCGAACGGGAACAGATGAAAGCATTCGAGACAAAGGTTCCGCCGGTCGCCCAGTTTCTTGCCGTTGTCGCCGGCATGTGGCTGCTCGCGAAGTACGTGCCTGCGCTGTCTGTCGGGATTCCCGGTCGCGAGTTCCTGATCGTCCTGTTTTTCTGCCTCGGAGGTATCGTCGCCGTACCCGCGATCATGGCCTTTCGGTCCGCAGGCACGACCGTCGATCCGCGGTATCCCGACAAGGCTTCGCAGCTGGTGGTAAGGGGCGTCTATCGTTACAGCAGGAACCCGATGTACCTGGGCCTGCTGTTCGTACTGATCGCCTGGGCGTTCTATCTCTCGAACCTGCTCGGCTTCGCATGCCTGCCCGTGTTCGTGCTCGGCATGAACCACCTGCAGATAATGCCCGAAGAAGCCGCGATGGAAACGCAGTTCGGCGACGAATATCGCGCTTACAAAGAATCGGTTCGCCGCTGGATCTGAGGCGGTTCGAGAACCGTTATTACGGCATGCCGCGGGCGAGCAGGCGCGTGCCCGCGATCTCGCTGCGCAGGATCGCCGAGATTTTTTCCGGCTGCATCGGCCGGCTGATCAGGAAGCCCTGTGCCAGGTTGCAGTTGCAGCTCTTCAGGAAATCGAGCTGCGTGATGGTCTCGACGCCCTCGGCTGCGACTTCGATGTCGAGCCCCTGTGCCATTGCGATGGCGGCTCGAACGATGCGTTGATGGCTGTCGTTCCGGTCGATGTCCGCGATCAGCGACTGGTCGAGCACGAAGCTGTCGACGAAGCCGTTGTCCAGGGATTCGAATGAGATGTCGCGGGTACCGAAATGGTCGAGCGACAACCGCACCCCGAGCTTGCGCAAACCCTGCAGGGTCTCGATCTCCGCTTTGCGCCGGTTCGGGAAATCACCGTCACCAATCTCCAGCTCGATACAGCCAGGATCCAGCATGGTTTCTTCCAGCGACCTGGCGACCGCGTCGACCAGGCGGCGGTGCATCAGTTGCTGGCGCGACAGGTTGATTGCGATAGACAGGTCCGGCAGCTCGAATCGCCTTTGCCAGCCGGCCAGCTGCCGGCACGCCGTGGCGATAACCCACTCGCCGGCGGAGTGAATCAGACCGCTGGATTCGAGGATCGGCAGGAAACGCCCCGGCGCCAGCAGGCCGAAACGGGGATGCTGCCATCGCAGTAATGCCTCGAGCCCGATCAGGCGACCGGAAGTCAGGTCGATCCGCGGCTGGTAGTGGAGCGAGAATTCGTTGCGGACCAGCGCGTGCCGCAGGCCGACCTCGAGTTCCTCCCGCTGTTCGAGCCTGGTGTTGAGGGCCGTCGAATAATAATGAAAGCGTCCGCCGCCGTGTTTCTTCGCTTCGTACATCGCGATATCGGCGGCCTTGATCATGCGTTCTGCATTGTTGCCGGAGTCTGGGTAGATCGCGATGCCGATGGACGGCGTCGCATAGACTTCGCTGTGGCCGATCTGATACTTCTCGGATAACACGAGTAACAGCTTCTGCGCGGCGGCACCGGCATCGCTTACTTCACCGAAGTCCTCGAGACATACGACGAATTCGTCGCCGCCCCAACGCCCGGAGAAGTCTCCGATCCTCAGGTTGTCCCGCAGGCGTTCTGCCACCTGCCGCAACAGCTTGTCACCCACGTCGTGCCCGAGCGTGTCGTTTACGGACTTGAACCGGTCGAGGTCGACAAACAGCGTGGCAAGCGGGGCTTTCTTGCGGTCGGCACGGCCGATCGCCCGCGACAGATATTCCGTGAACACGCTGCGATTCGGTAACCCCGTCAACTCATCGTACTGTGCACGCTTTTCGAGTTCCGTCGTGCGGATCGTCGCGTCGGTGTTGTCCCTGAACGTGATGACGCCGCCAACGAGTTCGCGCCTGCCGTCGTAGAGTCCCTGGCCGCTGATATTGAGGTACGTGTCCGGTTGCTCGGGTGCACGATAGATTGCTACCTGTCCCGAAAATTTCGCGCCGCTGCGAGCCCGGACCAGGGGCAGTTCCGCCGAGTTCTTATAGTTGTTGCCGTGCTCGTCGATGCAGCAGAACGTCTGTTCCCAGCCCGCATCGGGCATCCACCTCGGGCCGAGACCCAGCATCGTTCGCGCCGCGGGATTGATGTCCAGGATGCTGCCGTCGCGATCCACCACGATCACGCCGTCGTTGATACTCGTCAACACCGACAGGACCGATACGTCCGTGTCGGAAAGGCGCTGCTGCAGTCGATACCGTTTCACAGCATGATCGAAAACGGCTTCCTGTCCCTCGACGGTGACATCGTCGATGCAGATATAGCCCTGCGCGCCGGCACGCAACGCGGCAATGCCGCGGTGTTCGTGTTCCTTATCGGTGATTGCAACGACCGGGTAATCGCCCAGCGTATGAATGAGTTCAGCCAGGGAATTGCCCGACCGCGCGATCACCGGGCTTGCCTCCAGCAGCACGATGTCCAGCAATTCGCGGTTTTCGACCGGGACTTTCAGCTCAGGGGAACGCGCCAGCATCGTGCAGCACGGCAACGTCTCGAGCTCCGCCAGGTACTCTGACGCGAAATCGCCGCGCCCCAGGAAGAGAATCGAATGACCCGTCATAGATTATTTTGTTTCTTTTGTTCCCCAGAGGATGGCCAGCATCGAAACGGGCCTTTGGCATGATACCAGAATCGCGAGCAAACACAGTCGCTTAAGCCGTTTTTTGCCGTTTGGAACGGACGATCTTTAAACCAGTGGACCGCCCCAGGCATCCAAGCTACAGGAATACCGGAGATTTGGCGGATGGCCGCAGTTTTGACGGTGAAAACCGGCGACAATATACGAAGCATGGTTTTCAGGACAGCTCCAGCTATGTCGGAAGAGGCGGCACTGATTGCCCGGGCGAAGGGCGGCGATACACGTGCTTTCGAGGTGCTCTACAGGGAGCATGTCGACCGCGTCTATGGTCTCTGCCTGCGCATGACGGGCAACGTGAGCGAGGCGGAGGACTGCGCCCAGGAAGCGTTCATCCAGGCCTGGAACAAGCTGTCGAAGTTTCGCGGCGACAGCGCTTTCGGCACCTGGATGCATCGGATAGCGGTCAACACCGTACTGGGCCGGATACGCAAGTCGAAGCGCGAGCAGGACCGTATCCAGGTCGTAGCCGAGGCCACGCCGTCACCGGTATCGATCGCTGACACCGGTGAACTGCGTGATCTGTCCGATGCGATAGACAGGCTCCCCGAGGGGGCGAGACACGTGTTCGTGTTGAATGCCGTCTACGGATACAGCCACGAAGAGTCGAGCGACATGCTCGGCATCGCGGTTGGCACAAGCAAGGCACAGCTGCACCGCGCCAGGCGCTTACTGGCCCAGCAGCTCAAGGAACAGGGTTTCGAAGCATGAACGAAGAACGCGACGACAAATTGACGGCGGCTGCAAGGCAGCTCGCAACGGAAATAAAACCGCAGCGCGACCTGTGGCCGGATATCGAACTCGCGATTACGGATACCGCCCCGCAGCGCAGCCGCTGGACGCCGATGTTCGCCCAGGCTGCAGCGATCGTGTTGCTGATCGGGGCCTCTTCCGGCCTGACCTACCTGGCCATGAAGGACGGCCAGCCCGTGGTGATCCCGCAGCCTGTGCCGGAATATACGTTCGAGCGCGCGGCGTTCGGCAGCAACTACACGCTCGGCAGCGATTACCTCGATACCCGCGCCGATGTGGTTGCACGGTTCGAGCAGGAATTCGAGCGTCTCTCACCGGAACAACGCCAGGACGTCGAGCAGAGTCTCGAGGTTATTCGCGGAGCGATCAATGACATTAACGAAGGGCTGCAGCAGGACCCCGACAACACCCTGCTGCAGGACCTGCTGATGAAGACGTATCACGAGGAATTGAATGTGATGCGCAAGGTGGGTGGCGTGACGCAGAGCGTCATGTCACGACGTGATATCTGATGCGCCGCCCGCAGCGACGCACAACGAAAGTGAGTATAGACATGAAGAAACTGGTTTTAGTGAGCGCCGGGCTACTGCTAGCAGCGCCGGTCAGTGCCGAAGAGGTTAATGAAACACTCGACGCGAGTGCCGACGGCAATGTAGAAATCTACAACACGGCCGGTTCGGTGACCATTGAGGGATGGTCGCGGAATGCGGTCGAGGTGACGGGTACGCTCGGCGAGGAAGTCGACGAATTCATATTCGAGCGAGACGGTGACACCGTGCTGGTCAAAGTAAAACCGATACAGGGAAAGAGCAGCGGCGGGCGTTCGACCTCGAGCCATATTACGGTGCGAGCTCCACAGCAGAGCAGCATCGATGTCGCCACCATCAGTGCAGAAATCGACATCGAGGGCATCGCGGGCGAACAGGAGCTGCAGTCGGTAAGCGGCAACATTACGACGAAGGCTTTCTCGGCCGAGGTCGAGGCGGAAACCGTCAGCGGCGATATCGATATCGCCGGCAGCAGTGACGATCTCGAAGCGGAGCTGACCTCGGTATCGGGTGGCATCGTGGTGCGGGACCTGTCAGGCGTGATCGACCTGCAAACGGTCAACGGCAGGCTTGAAATAAGCGGCGGCTCCTTCTCGGAAGCAGCGATGGAAACGGTCAACGGGCGCATCGACTTCGAGTCGAATCTGCGCAAGGGGGGCGACCTGGAGATCGAGACGGTCAATGGCAGGGTCGTCGTCAATTTCGTGGGCGACCTGTCCGCCGAGATCGACGTCAATACGTTCAACGGCCGCATCAAGAACTGCTTCGGGCCGAAACCGGAGAAGACCAGCAAGTACGCGCCCGGTTGGGAGCTCAGCTTTACCGAGGGTGGCGGCGACGGGAGCGTAAGCATCGCGACACTGAATGGCGGTGTGACGCTCTGCAAGGAGTAAGTCGGCACGCCCCGGAGCGCGGCAATTTGATACCCTAAGCGGTCCCCGATTCAAGGACCCGCTTCATGAGCCGCGCACTCAGCATTCTTGGCATTCTGGTCGTTACGGTCGTCGCTGTCGCGATCTTTGCCGCGATCGTCTTCGTACTGATATTCGATCCCAACGACTTCAAGGAAGAGATCTCGGAGGGCGTCAGGGAGTCGACCGGCCGTGAGCTGGTGATCGAGGGCGACCTGGAGTTCAGCCTGTTCCCGTGGCTGGCGATCGAAGTCGGCAGGACGCAACTCGGCAACGCGCCGGGCTTCGACGATACGCCGTTTGCGAGCTTCGAATCGGCACGGCTCAGCGTTCGCGTAATGCCGTTGCTGCTGCGGCGCGAGGTCGTGGTCGGCACTGCAGCGCTCGACAGCCTGCGCGTCAACCTGCAGGTTCGCAAGGACGGCACCGGCAACTGGGAGGACTTCGGCGAAGCAGGTGAGGCGCGCGAGGCGGAGCCAGCGGCGCCCGAGCCGGAAACGGCAGGCCCGACCGCGACGATCGACGTGGCGAGCATCGCCGTCATCGATGCGGCACTGAGCTACAGCGATGCGAGCAGCGGCGACCGTTTCGAGTTGACCAGCCTTGACCTGACGTCCGGCCGCATTGCTGCGGGCGAGGCTGTGCCTCTCGAAGGTGGTTTCGAATTCAGTCTCGATCCGGCAGGCCTGTCGGGACAGTTGGACATCAGCGTCGTGGTCGCATTTGATACGGCCGCGGCGACGGTCTCGATCAGCGACCTTGAAATCGGCGGGCGCGTCGACGGCGTCGCAGAGGTGCCGGCGACTTTTCGTTTTGCAGCACCGGCGATCGTCCTGCAGACCGAGGCGCAATCGGCGGATGTAGGCGAGATAAACCTGCAGCTCATGAGCGTCGACCTGCTGGCCGACGTGGAACCGTTTTCCTACGCCGGCGACCCCCAGCCGAGCGCGAAGATCGGCATCGCCGCATTCTCGCCGCGTACGCTGATGCGGGAACTCGCCATCGAGGTGCCGCCGACGGCGGACCCCGACGTGCTGGACAAGCTCATCGTTGACGCGCAAGCGAAGGTAGGGGCGAAGGCAATTACGCTATCCGACCTGAAGCTCGTGATCGATGACACGACCTTTACCGGCAGGCTGAGCGTGCCGCGCAGCCCGGATGGAATCTTCGAGCTCGACCTCGCCGGTGACAGGATCGACATTGCGCGCTACATGGCGCCGGCGGGCGAGGAGGCCGCCGCAGGGGACTCCACCGGCGAGACCGTCGAGATCCCGGTCGAGCTGATACGCGCACTGAATGCGCGGGGCAACCTGAGCATCGCCAGCGCCAGTCTCGGGAACATCCTGTTCGAGAAAGCGACGCTCGGCGTCAATGCAGGGGAGGGCAAGTTACGCATGTACCCGATCGCCGCCGATTTCTTCAACGGCGGCTATCGCGGCGACGTACGCATCGACGCATCGGGCAACGTGCCCTCGATCTCCGTTAACGAAAACATCGTGAACGTCAGCCTCGAGCCGATGATGAAGGCGATGTACGACGTCGAGAACATCACCGGTACCGTCAACGGCACGTTCAGGTTGGGCGGCAGCGGCGCCGACATGGACGCAATCCGTCGCGACCTCGACGGCACGCTGTCGATCGAGCTGCTCGACGGCGCGTGGGAGGGAACGGACGTCTGGCACGAACTGCGCAAGGCGCGCGCCCTGGTCAGGGGCGAACCCGCGCCGCAGGCGCCCGCGACGCCGCGAACGCAGTTCAGTTCGATGAAAGCCAGCGGTAAAGTCACCGACGGTGTGATGCGCAACGACGATCTGTTCGCCGAGCTGCCGTTCATGCAGGTGAGCGGCAAGGGTACCGTCGATTTCGTCGAGGCGACCGTCGACTACACCGCGACCGGCCGCTTCTTCGAGAAGCCCGAGTTCGTGACGAATGTCAGCAAAGAAGAACTCGACGACTTCACGAAAGCCGTAATTCCCTTCCGGATAACCGGGCCGCTGGCCGACCCGGACATCAGGCCGGACGTCGAGGAGATGCTCAAGGATCGCGCGGAGAAGGAAGCAAAGAAGGCCCTGGCGGACAAGCTGTTCGGTGACGACAAGGAGCCCCCGGCCGAAGGCGAAGAGCCGCAGGAAGAAAAGGATATAGAAGATCAGCTCAAGGACGAAGCGAAGAAGCGCCTGAGGGATCTTCTCGGCGGCGACTGACCATGCGGACACTGCTTCTGATCATTAGCGCATTGCCGGCGTTTGCCGGCGCTGCCACGCTGCGCGAGGTGACCGTCGACCACGTCAACGGCACCTACGTCATGCATTCGGAAGTGTGGTTCGATGTCGGCATCGAGAAGATATTCGGCCTCCTGCTCGACTGGGACGAGTCAACGAAGTTTTCGAGCATTATCGTCGAGTCGCGAAACCTCGCACCCACCGCGGATGGCCGCGGCCGCTTCTACAGCCGTAACCAGGGGTGCCTCTGGTTCTTCTGCAAGTCATTCGAGCGTTATGGCTACGTCGAGCACGAGCCTTTCAAGTACATCGAGGCGACGATCGACCCGGAGAAGAGCGACTTCGAAGTCAGCGATGAGCGCTGGGAGTTTCACGAGGAAGCCAACGGCACGGTCGTTATCTATGCGTTCAAGATGAAGCCGAAGTTCTTCATCCCGCCGTTGATCGGGCCGGCGATATTAAAGAGAAAGCTGAAGAACGGCGGCGTCAACGCGATCGATCGCATCGAAGCTTTGGCCAGGGACTACCTTGCTGATGACGAATGAGTTCGCGGCGCGCGTGCTGCGCTGGTACGACGACTACGGCCGCAAGGACCTGCCGTGGCAGAACACCGGCGACGCGTACCGCGTCTGGATCTCCGAGATCATGCTGCAGCAGACGCAGGTGCAGACGGTCATCCCGTATTACACGCGGTTCATGCACCGTTTCCCGGATGTGCTTGCCCTCGCCGATGCAGCACTGGACGAGGTGCTGCACCATTGGTCGGGTCTCGGTTACTACGCCCGCGCGCGCAACCTGCACCATGCGGCAGAGATCATTCGCGACGAGCACCAGGGGCGTTTTCCCTCGGACATAGAAACGGTCTCGGACCTGCCCGGCATCGGCCGATCCACGGCGGGTGCCATACTCGCGCTCGCCTTCGAACAGCGCCATGCCATCCTCGACGGCAACGTAAAGCGCGTGCTGGCGCGACATGCCGCGGTCGACGGCTGGCCCGGCAAGACCGCCGTGGCAAGGCAACTCTGGGAACTGGCCGAAGCGCGTACTCCGATGCAGCGCGTCGGCGATTACACGCAGGCGATGATGGACCTCGGCGCGACGCTGTGCACGCGCTCGAAGCCTGCCTGCGCGACGTGCCCCGTCAACAGCGACTGCATCGGCTTATCGAGCGCTGAGGTTGAGCGATTCCCGGGGCGCAAGCCGAAGAAGGAAAAACCCTTGCGCGAGACGACGATGGTGCTTGCCGTTGCGGATGGGGCGGTTTACCTCGAGCGCCGGCCGGCCAGCGGTATCTGGGGCGGGCTCTGGAGCTTCCCCGAGGTCAGCAATGTCGGCGACTGGTGCGCACAGAGGCTGCATGCCGAGGCCGTGGAAGTGGAGAGCTGGGATACGCTGCGCCACAGCTTCAGCCATTACGACCTGGACATCGAACCGGTCGTTGTGCGAATCGACGCGCTGTCGAGTAAAGTAGCCGACTACGACGACTCGACCTGGTACCGGCCCGGCGATACGCCACCCG
>JBFEXY010000054.1:0-11103 GCA_041562415.1 Woeseiaceae bacterium | reverse complement strand
GCGCTGAGCAGCATGGTCAGCGCGGCGGCAATCAGGAATGGAGCAAGGTCTTTTCGCAAATCAGCCGGCTTCTGCTTCTGGCTCGGCCGCATCCGGTGCCATCCAGGTCACCAGGAGTTCGTAGCCGAGGGCGAGTATCACGGCGCCAATGAACAGGCCGACGATGCCCATCGCAATTGCCCCACCGATGGCACCGATCAAAATGACGAGCATCGGTGTGTCCAGGCCGCGGCCCAGCAGCATTGGCTTCAGAAATGCGTCGCTGACGCTGACGATAATCGAATACACCAGGAATATCGTCGCCGGTACCGGTTCGGCAACGGAAAAGACCCAGAATGCGATTGGCCCCAGCACGAGTATCGGCGGCAACTGTATGATCGCGAGTACCAGCACGGCGCCAGCCCAGAGCCCGGCGGCGGGAACGCCCATGAGCACGAGGCCAATGGCCGCCAGGATTGCCTGGGCCACCGCGACGCCGAGTACACCTTTCACAACGCTGCGGATGGTCAGAATCGAGGTGTCGGTGAACTTGGAACCACGTTCGGTCCCGACCAGGCTCGCCATGATCTCACGGGTCGCTTTGTAACCACCTTTTGCCTGCATCAGCAGGGCGCCGGCGATGATCGTCGAGAACACGAACTGCAGCACGCCGATCATCGTGCCGGTGGCGAAACTGAATACCCGGTGCCCCAGCGCGCGAAGCTGTTCCTCGTACTGGGCGACCGTCTGCTGCAGGTTCGCGGCCGCAGCCGACCAGACTTCGTAGGTCTTCTCGCCAATGACCGGCCAATCGGCGACGCCCGGGTCGGGCGGCGGTACCTGCAGGGTCCCGGCGCGCAGGTCCTGCCCGAGTGTCTTGAGCCCGCCAAAGGTCGACTCGCCAAGGACGAAGGTCGGTACGAGGATGACGGCAAGCCCGATCAGCACGAAGATCGCCGCTGAGGTCTTCTCGCGCCCGGCGAGCTTCGCGGTCAACGAGACGTGCAGCGGATAAATAGCAACCGCCAGGATCAGGGCCCAGACCACGATGCTGATGAACGGGCGGACGATGTTGAAACACATCACCAGCAGGAGCAGCAACGCTCCAATCTGCAGGAACGATGCCATCGCATTGGCGAGAAACCGTTGGTCAACCTTTGTACTGTCTGCACTCGTCATGTGCTTCTCCTCAATCCTGCGGCTCTTTATTTCGGCCAATCGGGCTGATGTTAGTCGTGGCTTTGCCAGGCCTTTTGAACGACCGCGAACATCAGCGCCGTCGACCAGCCGACCAGCAGAATGCCGTTTAGCGCCTGTATGCCGCTCAGCAAACGCCAGCCTTCGCTCAAGGTGATGTCGCCATAACCCAGCGTTGTAAAAGTGACGAACGAGAAATAAACGGCTGTCTCGAGATCGGCGAGTTCGCCCACCGGCACCAGTGCCTTGTAGACGCCCGCCCAGACCATGATCTCCAACGCGTGCAGGAACACGAGGACGACCGCAGCTATGATCAACGCGTAGAGTACGCGCTGCGAACTCCAGCTCCGATTCTTGTCGAGAAACTCGCTGGCGAGATACCGCACAAGTCCAGTGGTGCCCAATCCATGGATAACGACGGTGGCGGCGACTAGGCCGCCGCCGATCAGAATCAGCTTGAGCATTTCGACCTCGTACGAATAAGCGGCGCCTGGTCCGTCAGCGTTTTGTGTGGCTGCAGCAGAGCGATCCGCATAAAGACCTCGTTATTGTTGGCATTTTTCGGGAGGTTCAATAAGCTCATATTAGCGCCATCCGTTATGCTTGTCCCATGCTTATCCGCTGGTTGCCGCTTTTCATCGGTCTGGTGCCGCTCATCGGCGTCCACGTCGCCTACCTGATCGCGGTCGATTACGGCTACCTGCAGTCCTGCATCCCCTACCTGGACGGCTGCACGTCAATCAGCGGCACCGGCCGTTATCCGCCCGCAAGCTTCCTGTTCAAGGCGGTAGAGATGGCCATGGCAGTGGCTTTGCCTGTCTTCTGGTATTTCTCGGTCAAGTGGCTTCGAGCACTCGATCCCCGCTGGCACAGTCACGCCGTGTGGTCGATATTCGTCAGTGGTGCGGTAGGCGCGCTTGCCCTTATTGTCTATGTCACGTTTCTGGGCACCAAGGAGCCTTTCTACGAGTTCATGCGTCGTTTCGGCATCTACTTCTATTTCCTCGGCACGGCCCTCGCGCAACTGTTGCTGGCCTTATCCTTCAGAGGTATCTGCAAAGGGCTGGGTGACCACCGGCTGAGCCGCATGGCCCTGGCAATGCTGGTTTTGTGCCTGATGCCGTTCGTACTCGGAATCCTGAACCTTGCGCAGAAGTCGCTGCTGCCATACGAAACAGCGGACCCCATCGAAAATAGCATCGAGTGGATAGCCTCGCTGGTGATGCAGGCGTATTTCCTGGTGGTGTTCTTTGCGTGGCGCCGAACGGAGCTATCCGTCTCGGTCAGTGCGGCGGTTCCTGCGGAAGATTCCTGACGAGCCTGACTGGAGCGCCGGGCCCGATCAGGTCGCGGCCTTGGAAGCCCCGGCGGCCTTAAGATCGTCGTCGTCATCCGCGTCGGGGGCCAGCGAATAGTCGAGGACGCCCGTCGCAATCATGTCCGTGGATGCCTGTGCCACCGATAGCTCGGTCTCTACCTCACGAAGCTTGGCTTCCGATCGCACGCTCGCCTCCGCACGATCCGATAGCTCGGCGCGCAGCTCGCGGGTCTTCAGGACAGATTCCCGCAAATCCTTCTTGAGTTCTTCCACCAGGCCCTGCTGGTGGCTGATGACCTTGTCGCGCTTTTCGATGTCGGCGGCTGACGCCTCGAGGTCCTTCTCGAGCTGCTCGCCGCTCTCTTTCACCTGCGCCAATTCGTTCTGTGCAATCCGAAGTTCGGCTTCGAGCGAGCGGATTCGATCGTCCCGCGGATCCCGCTTTTTGGCCCGGGTGACCGATCCCATCCGCGAGCTTATCGACGACAGGATCCATCCGAGCAGGAACGCTCCGACGGTCATCAGGATCAGGTTCTGCGGAAGCTCGACAAACATCGGCCTATGATTATGCGCTTTCGGTCAATAGAAAAGGACGGAGTTCTCAATCTGCACAGGGGGCAGCCCTTGTGCCCCGCCTAAAACACTGTGCGATCAGGACTAAAAGTATTATTTAAAACAGTTATATATAGAGTTTTATTGAGGTAAATTCACAGAAAGCCTTCGCTGTGCCGAGTCAACGGCGGCACCAGTGCTTCAGCCCTTCTGCGTCGAGAAATGCCTCGGCATTATAACCCTCGAGCATCGCCAGTGTGCTAAGCATGCCGGCCTGGGTGCAGGTGTCCGCGGCAACCGTTACCGACCTTGGCGCACCCTGGACGGGCCAGCCGCTCCGCGGGTCAAGGATATGGCTGTATCTGACCCCGTCCCTCAATAGAAAGCGCCTGGAGTCGCCACTGGTCGCCAGTGCGCCGGCTCGGACTTCAAGCACCGTCTCTCCTTTTCGGCTCTCGGCAGAAACCGGCTCGATGCCGATCCTCCAGGCCCTGCGTTCCTGCGGCGGTCGTGTGACTGCGAGATCACCGCCAAAATTGACGACGACACTGCATGCAGCAGCCTCGCTCAGCATTCCTGCGACCCGGTCGACCGCGTATTCCTTGCCGATGCCCCCAAGGTCGATCTCCATACCAGGCTGGAGGGTAAGGACCGGACGCTGCCATGTGACCCTGGTCCAGCCGACGCGCTGCAGGACGTCGGTGACCGCCTGCGCGGGCGGAATATGGTCGCTTCCGTCGAAGGTCCAGACCTCGCGTAGTACCCCGGACGTAATGTCGAAACGGCCGTTACTCAAGCCGTGGAGGCTTACCGCAAAATCGAGCAGTGACGCGGTCTCATCATCCACCTCCACCGGTTCCCCGCGCGAGGAATTGATGCGCCCCACGATGTTCCCTGGAATGTAGCGACTGAACTTTTCCTCGATCCGCCAGGCCTCCTCGGCGGCAATCTGGGTCAGCTCAGACGCTAGCTCCCGGTCGTCGGACTCGATGAGGATTTCACAGGGGCTCCCCATAGCGCCGAAGCGCCCCACCAGGCAGTCCTGCCCCGCCTCGACCGAGATCGTCCGCGCCGAATCCCGGGCGCTCAACAGCTACCTCGAAAAGTGGTAACTGAATTGCACGATGATCGCATTGAGGTCCGGGTAGGTTTCCGTCCCAACCTGGTTGCCGATCAGCAAATCGCCGGGAATCGCACCGCTCTGCTGGTAGACCTCGGCACGAATACTCATTTCGTTGCCGTTGCGGGTCCGCCAGCCGTATTTCAGCCCGGCCGTGATCGCGTCGAAATTGCCGAGACGGTAATCCGCGGATGCGAACCGGGGCAGTTCAACCCCGTCGACCAGGCTGATGGTGTAGAAATCAGCCTCCGACTGCGTGTAGAAACGAAGGTGCGGCTCTATGTAGCTGCTCTCGCCTAGCGGCCAACGCAAGCGCAGATCCACCGTGTGCGAGTCGATCTCCCAGTCATCCGTCATGTACCGGTAGGAGGCGTCGAGAACCTTGCCACCCATGTAGTACTTTGCCTGGCCGTAAAGACTGTGTTTGGTGCGGTCGTCGGGCCGGTTCTCGAAACGAAATTCGTGGGATGGACCTTCTGCGCCAGGCGCCGGCACGCGCGGGATCGTATCGCCGCTTGTGCCGTCGACGAGGCTCAGGATCTTGTAGGGGTCCGTGAGATAGCCGCTGGAATTGCTGAACGAGTAATTCAGCTGGACAAGCATCTTTCGCGAGACGACCTGCGTGACGCCGATGACGATGTCGATGATGTCCTTGGTTTCGCTGCCGGTCTTGTTGCTCGTGTCGCCGACGTCGAGCATGGGTGCGAACGGCACTGGCGCTCCACCGACCGGGTCCCAGATATCATGGGCAAGCGCGAGTCCCGCCGACACGGTCGTATTGCGCTTGTTGAAATCGCGCGACAGGCTGCCGTTGAGGCCGAGATGCGTGTAGTCATATTCCCGTGAACCGCTGAAGCCGACGCTGGTCTTCCACAGCCTGCCCAATGGCTGTTCCCAACCGACGGTAATGGCTGCCCGGGTGTCCTTGAACGTATCGTCCAGCGGCAATCCGCCGGCGGGTACCGTGTAAGCGGAACTGCCGGACGGCCGCGTAAATGTCTGCGGAACGTTCTGCCGAATCGCGCCACTAGGTGTGGCGCCCGTCAGGGTGTCGACTGTCAGACCCAGCGTTAGTGAGCGGTCATCGACATAGAACCGCTTGGCCAGGATGCTGAGGCTCAGGTCCTGCACGCGATCGTTGTCTTCGCCGTAATACAAAAGCGCGGTGTTGAAGTCCCAGTTCGGCTCTTCCTGGGCCTGCACCGGTGCCGCAGGCACCGTACCGAGGAGGCTGCAGGTCGCGGCCGCGAGCGCCGCCGATACCGATTTCGGGGTGTTGTCCTTCATGCCTGTGCCCTCAGTTACAGCCGCAGCCGCCGCCGCCGAATCCGCGGCCTCCGCTGGAGGCTTCCTTGCTGAAATAGATGTGGTCGTCGATGGCCGCTTCGATCGGGTCCGTCGTCAGCTGCATCTCTTCTTTGGCGAGGATGTCACGTTCCCAGGGCTCGACGCCCATCGAGGAGCACCCGCTTGCGAGAGTCACAAGGCCCACGATTCCCACGCTGACGATGCGCGTCCTATTCATTCTCGTTCTCCGGTCTCCGCAGTGCGTCGACGATGATGGATTCGTATTCGTCCTGCTGTTTGACCTTGAAGCCCATGTGTCGTGCCACGATTTTCCCATCACGGCCGATGACGTAGGAACTCGGCATGGCGACGACTTCGAACTGCCTCGCGAGTTCCTGGTTCTCGTCGTAGAGGATCGCGAACTCGGCCGGGTATTCCTCGAGAAACCGCGCCGCATCGGCGCGCTCCATGTCGAGATTGACGCCAATGATGGTCAAACCCTCGTCCGCGTATTTCTGGTGCATCGCGTTGAGCCACGGGAATGAGCGCCGGCACGGCACGCACCAGGAGGCCCAGAAATCCAGTACGACGACCTTGCCCGCATATTCGTGGACGCTGAAGGTCTCGGACGCCAGGGCCGGCGTCACGGGGAGTAACGTGAAATGCGCCAGGCAAAACACGGCAAGCCAGGCCCGCATTGCGCTTCGCCTTAATAAATAAAGCTTCATCGAGTATCCAATTTTCGACCAGTGACTGGGAACTTCAGCATCGCTGCAATGCCGGTTAGAGTGGCCCGCGAGGAATTTCCTTCGCTCCAAGTCGCCGATAGTAGAATTTTTTCGCATGGAGTATCAGTATCGGTCCTAACCGCCGCTATCCTGTCCGGAGAGCACCTGGCGGACCCGGTCGGGAAAGTCGGTGAAAAGACCGTCGATGCCGAGATCGGTGCAGAAGTACCGGACCATCGCATCGAAATCGGCAAACCCCGGCGCCACATCGTCAGCTCTGAACGTATACGGATGAACCAGCAGCCCGGCGCCATGCGCGCGCTCGGCCAGTCCACTGGAGCGCGGTGCCTCCCCGTGAGTTCCCGACGTGTAGAGCTGGTTTACCCATGGCCCGATGGCATCCACGGTCTCTGCCAGTTCGGCCAGCCCGCGTGCCGTGCGCAGATAATCGTAGTCCGTCGCAGCCTCTCCCCAGCTGTTGTCCCCGATGAGCTGGACGATACGCATGCGGCAGCCGAGCTCATCGCGGAGCCGCAGAACCTCGTCTGCATCGAAACACTGCACGTACACCGGGTCGTCGGGCCCCTCGTAGCCGAACGCAGCCAGTACCTCCAGCATGGCGGCGGCCAGGTCCACGCCCTGCTCCCGGTGCCAGGCGGGGCGCTTGATCTCCGGGTAGACCCCCGTTGTACCGCCAGTCGCACGATTCAGGCCCGCTACCAGCGCCAGCTCCTCCTCCAGCGTATTCACTGAAAAGCGCCCAATATGTGGCGGGAACCGCCCCGGATACACGGGCTGCCCGTTGTCATCAAGGCGTTCGGTGACGTTGAGGGTGCGGATCTCGGCAATATCGAAGTCGCGCACGTAATAGCGGCCGTCCTCGCGCGCCCTGTCCGGATACTGCGCCGCTACGTCCGTGACGCGATCGAGGTGAATGTCGTGCAGGACGACGAGCGTGCCGTCGCGTGTCGCGACGACGTCCTGTTCCAGGAAGTCCGCTCCCATCGCGTAGGCCATGGCTTTGGCCGGCAAGGTGTGCTCCGGCAGGTAGCCTGAGGCGCCTCGGTGTGCAATCACGGCCGGCATATGCTAAATAACTTTAAAAAAACTTTATAAGTTTATGTTTTTTCATCAATTTCACCGTGCTCATCCCAGCCCGGAAAGTCGAGGGTCTCCCAGCGCGCGGTATCCTCGCCTCGGGCCTGGCGTTTCAGGGCATCCACGATCTCCCGATCGTTCCACTCGATGTGCTCTTTTGCCCGCTCGATGACAGCCTGTGGGGTTTCGAGCAGCCCCCCGAAAGGCCGGATAGCAATCATCGGTTTGTTGTTCACGTCGGCAGCGTCCATCAGGAAGCGGGCCAGGCTTTCTTTTTCCTCGTAGAGGCTCGGCAATACGATAACGGCCTCCGCCTCTTTGATCTGGGAAATGAGTTCTTCCTTGATAGCCTCGATTCCCCCTGACTCCGGTACGTTGTCGGGCTTGCTCACGTTCAGATAGAAGAAGCGATCGACGCTCTCCAGGAACTCGAAAACCCGCAGGTAATCGTCCGTTTCCTGGAACGCATGGGTTACGAACACCCGAATAGGATTGCTCTCGGACACGATTGGCTCCGCTAGTGCGACTGTAGTTACGATTCTAGCCAATTCGGACCCGCATCGTGCGACTGTGGTCACGTATGCAGGATTCTGTTTCCATGCCCGCGACGTTTCGGTATCTTAGCGACGCGCATGCGACTCCTTCTCTACAACATTCGATACGCCGTCGGCGGCGGTGCGAGCATGCACATGCCCTTGCCCGGTGCGGGCTACGTGTTGGGCAATCAAAGCGTTCTCCCCGAGATTACGCGCTTCATCAAGGACGTCGATCCGGACATCGTGGGGCTTATCGAGGTGGACACGGGCTCGATCCGGAGCCGCATGGTCAACCAGGCCGAGAAGATCGCCGGCGACCTGAGAATGAATACGTCCTACGAGACCAAGTACGGGTCAAGATCGATCAACCAGATGTTGCCGATCGTGCGCAAGCAGGGTAATGCCTTCATGGCGGCCCAGCGGGTGCATGGCGAAAAATTTCACTACTTCGACACGGGCATCAAGCGCCTGATCATCGAACTCGAGATGGCGGATTTCGCGGTCTTTCTGGTGCATCTGTCGCTCAAGTACCGCCACCGGCATTTGCAGCTACGGCGCCTTCATGACCTGATTGAGGCGACGGAGAAACCGGTCATCGTTGCCGGCGATTTCAATACATTCTGGGGCGAAAACGAGATCTACCTGTTCCTGCGGGCGGCGGGTCTGCGATCTGCGAACGTCGACGGACTGCCCACCTACCCCAGCCGGGCTCCGCGTAAGGAACTCGACTTCGTGCTGTACCAGGAAGGGATTACAGTAAACAGCTTCGAGATTCCCGACGTCCGGCTCTCGGATCACCTGCCCCTCATCTGCGACTTCGAGGTGAATACAAAATCATGACGCTTAAACACTGGGCATCGGAAACCGGCGACGATGGGATCGTCTGGCTATGCATCGATAAGGCCGACGGTGGGGCCAACGTGCTGTCCGGCGAAGTCCTCGAGGAACTGCACCAGCTCATCGAGCCGTTGTCAGGGCAGCCGCCGAAGGGACTGGTAATCCACTCTGGCAAGAGCAATGGCTTCGTGATGGGCGCCGACATCAACGAGTTCACCACGATCGAAAACCCGGACCAGGCCTACGAACTGATACGGCTCGGACAGCAGGTCCTCGATCAGCTCGAGGCACTGCCCTGTCCCACAGTGGCTGTGATCAACGGGTTCGCGCTTGGCGGCGGGCTGGAACTTGCAATGGCCTGCGACTACCGGATCGCTTTCGAGACCGACAAACGCGTCCTCGGCCTGCCCGAGGTCCAACTCGGCATTCACCCGGGTTTCGGTGGCACGGTCCGCGCCGTGCAGATCGCTGGCGTTCGGCCTGCCATGCAGCTGATGCTCACCGGCAAGCCGATCACGGTCGGCAAGGGTCATAAGCTTGGCCTGGTCGACGTGATCGCCGATACCGAGGGCTGGCGCAGCGCGGCTCAGAAGCTGATTAGTGCCAGGCCGCCGAAGCGGAAGGCGCCGTTGGCCGAGCGCGTTCTGAACTGGTCACCGGTGAGGCCCTTCATCCGTAACGTTCTGATCAACCAGGTCAGGGGCAAGGCTCGCAAGGAACACTATCCCGCGCCCTATGCGATTATCGAACTCTGGTACCGCCATGGCGCATCGACGAAAACGGGCTACGAGGCCGAGGCGCGCTCGATTGCCGAGCTCATGTGCACCAGCACCTCGCGCAATCTCGTTCGTGTGTTTTTCCTGCAGAACAAGCTCAAGGGCCAGGGTGGCAAGCCGGCCAGGAAGATTTCGCACGTTCATGTCGTCGGCGCAGGCGTGATGGGTGGCGACATAGCCGCATGGTGCGCGTTGCGCGGGCATACCGTGACGCTGCAGGATCGCGAGCAGAAATACGTCGACCCCGCCATGGAGCGCGCAGCCAAGCTGTTTGAAAAACGACTGCGGGACGAATCGGCGCGTGCGGCCGCGACGGAACGGCTGCAGTCAGACGTCGAAGGCGCCGGCGCAGCCCGGGCCGACCTGGTTATCGAAGCCATCTTCGAGAATCTCGAGGCCAAGCAGGCTCTTTACGGGTCGCTACAGGCAAAGATGCCGGCCGGCGCGCTGCTCGCCACCAACACCTCGAGTATTCGCCTGGAGGAGCTGCGCGAGGGGCTCGATGCACCGCAGCGCTTTATCGGGCTTCACTTCTTCAACCCCGTCGCGCAGCTGCCGCTGGTCGAGGTCATTCGTTGCAAAGACACCGAGCAGGATGCCCTGGACATCGGTTTCGGCTTCGTCAAGGGCATCGGCAAACTGCCACTGGAGTGCATGAGTTCGCCGGGCTTCGTCGTCAATCGTATTCTTGCCCCCTACATGGCCGAAGCCATGGAGCTGGCCGAATCCGGTGTACCGCTCGTCGAAATTGACCGGGCAGCCGAGGCGTTCGGCATGCCGATGGGTCCGGTCGAGCTGGTCGACAGCGTCGGGATCGACGTTGCCCTGCATGTTTCCAAAGTTCTCGGGGCCGCGATGGACAGGCCGGTGCCGCAGAGACTGGCTGATATGGTCGAGGCCGGTCATCTGGGACGCAAGAGTGGCCAGGGCTTCTATCGCTGGGAAAACGGCAAGGCGATCAAACCGGAAGCCGGAAGTTCTGCGGCGAATGGGGACATCCAGGACAGGCTGATACTGCCTATGGTGAACGAGGCGGTCGCATGTCTGCATGACGGCGTCGTGAGTGATGCCGACCTTCTGGATGCCGGCGTTATCTTCGGTACCGGTTTTGCGCCGTTCCGAGGCGGCCCTCTGAATTACGCGCGAGAACGCGGCGTCGACCAAGTGCTGGCCCGTTTGAAGGAGTTCACACAATGCTATGGGGAGCGGTTCACACCGCACGAGGGCTTTTCGAAGCTGTGATCACATTTTCTGGCGTCCGCGCTCGCAAACTGTGCGCCGCTTCACGCTGCGCGCAGCCGGGTGTATCGGAAGTCATTGAATAGAAGGTAGAATACCGTCGGCTGATCGATTGCCCGGCGCAATCTCCAAGCTTGCAACACTCGCTGACAGAACAAAAAGTACGGTAACAGGACATCGAATGACACACGAGCCGGTAAGCACCGCGCTGCTGCAGCAATTTTCACCGCTGGACGGTCTCAAAAGGGACAACCTCGCGGCGCTCGCTCGCAAGGTCCAGGTGCGTGAATTGTCACCCGGCCAGGTGTTGTTCAAGGAAGGCGATACCGAGAAACGCACCATCTACATCGTCTCGGGCGTTCTGGAGCTTCTGGACCAGGGCAAGACCGTGGAGACCATCAAGGGTGGCAGTGATGCGGCTCGCAATCCTGTCGCG